>JBEKKW010000007.1:0-51199 GCA_050010495.1 Acidimicrobiales bacterium | reverse complement strand
GAGTTCCTCGGCGACGCCGTCGTGGACCTGGCGATCGCCGACCTGATCGTCAACGAGTACCCCGACCTCGACGAGGGATCGGGTTCCCTGGTGCGCTCGCGGGTGGTGAACGAGGCCTCCCTGGCCGCGGCGGCGCGGCGCCTCGACCTCGGCCGCTTCGTGCGCATCGGGCGCGGCGAGGTGAAGTCCAACGGCCTCGAGCGGCCCTCGCTGCTGGCCGACGCCTACGAGGCCGTCGTCGCCGCCCTCTACCTCGAACGGGGCTTCGACGCGGCGCGCGCGTTCGTGCACGACTCGCTGCGTGACGACGTCGCGTTGGCCGCCCTCAGTCCCGACGACGTCGACCCCAAGACCCGACTGCGCCAGTGGTCGGAGGCGGCCGGACTGGGCGTGCCGCTCTACCAGGTCACCTCCGACGGTCCGGCCCACGAGACGGCCTTCGAAGCCACGGTGAGCGTGGCCGGCGAGGTGCGCGGCACCGGCAGCGGACGCTCGAAGAAGGTCGCCGAGACCGAGGCGGCGCTCGTCGCGTGGCAGGGCCGCCACGATGCCTGAACTGCCCGAGGTGGAGACGGTGCGCACCTCGCTCGCGCGCGACCTCATCGGCAAGAAGGTCAAGACGGCCGCCGTCACCAACGGCCGGGTCGTGCGCCGTCACAAGACGGCCAAGGAGTTCCGCGCCGCGATCGAGGGCCACACCATCAAGAGCGCGCAGCGCCTGGGCAAGAACCTCATCTTCGCGCTCGAGAACGGCCAGCACCTCGTCGTGCACCTGGGTATGAGCGGCCAGCTGCTGCGGGCCAAGGGCCCCAAGGACCTGAAGCCCAAGCACACCCACGTCGTCTTCACCTTCGTCCAGGGCGGCGAGTTGCGCTACGTCGACCCCCGGACCTTCGGCGAGCTGTACGTGTCGGCGCCGCCGCTCGAGGGGGCCGAGGTCGAGATCTCGAAGTTCGCGCGCCTCTCCATCGGCGGCGACGGCCTCGGGCTGCGCCGCGAGATCCCCGAGCTGGCCCACCTGGGCATCGACCCCTTCGAGGATCAGATCGGCTGGGACCGCTTCGCGGCGATCCTGCGCAGCCGCTCGACGGCCCTGAAGGTCGTCCTCACCGACCAGGACATCATCGCGGGGATCGGCAACATCTACGCCGACGAGACCCTCTTCGCCTCGGGGCTGCGCTACGACCGCCCGGCCGAGTCGCTGTCGACGATCGAGATCCGCCGGCTGCACCGTTCGATCTCGGAGATCCTCACCAACGCCATCAAGCACGGTGGCACGACGCTGGCCGACGAGCAGTTCGTCGACCCCGACGGCAACCCCGGCACCTACCAGGAGCTCCTGGCCGTCTACGACCGCGAGGGCGAGCCCTGCCTGCAGTGCCGCCTGCCGATAACGCGGGTGATGGTGCGTCAACGCTCGACGTTCTTCTGCGAGAAGTGCCAGAGTTGAGGACCGGGCCGGACCGGGATCGTTGCTAGCGTCTACGCGTGTTTCTTAAGCGACTGACCATGAAGGGCTTCAAGTCCTTCGCCGACAACACGATCCTGGAGTTCGAACCGGGAGTCACCGCGGTGGTCGGTCCCAACGGCTCGGGCAAGTCCAACGTGGTCGACGCCGTGATCTGGGTGCTCGGCGCCCAGAGCACCCGCGCGCTGCGCAGCGCCAAGATGGACGACGTCATCTTCATGGGCACGGCCACGCGGCCGGCCCTGGGCCGGGCCGAGGTGTCGCTGACCCTGGACAACTCGGCCGGGCGGCTCCCCATCGAAGGTGCCGAGGTGACCATCTCGAGGACCCTCTTTCGCAACGGCGACTCCGAGTACGCCATCAACGCCACGACCTGTCGCCTGATGGACGTGCAGGAACTGCTCGGCGACTCCGGGGTCGGGCGCCAGCAGCACATGATCATCGGCCAGGGCCAGCTCGACTCGATCCTCAGCTCGAGTTCCGAGAGCCGCCGGGCCGTCATCGAAGAGGCGGCCGGCGTCCTGAAGCACCGCCGGCGCAAGGAGCGGGCCGAGCGCCGACTGGACCAGGTCCAGGAGAACCTCGAACGGCTCGGGGACCTCGTGCGTGAGGTCCGTCGCCAGATGCGCCCGCTCGAGCGACAGGCCGCCTCGGCGCGCAGCTACGCCGACGTCGAGAGCGAACTGGCGGCGGCGCGCCACGTCCTCTACGCCCAGCGCCTCAACGGCTTCGAGCAGCGGCGTCGGGCCCTCGAGGGCGACCTCACGAACTCTTCGGCGCGCGAGCGCGAGCTGCGCCACGAACTGGTGACCCTCGACGCGCAGGCCTCCACGGCCGCCGCCGAGATGGCCAGTCGCCGCGAGGAGATGCTCGCCTCCACGCTCGGCACGTTGGCCGCCCTCTCGGAGCGGGCCCGTGGCACGCTGTCGCTGATCCAGGAACGGGAGCGCTCCGTGCAGATGGCCCTCATCGCGTCGGCCGACGAGAACGTCATCGCGACCCTCGAGGCCGACGCCGCCAAGCTCGCCGGTGATCTCGGCGCGCTGGGCGCCGAGGAGCGTCGCTTGGCCGTCCAGCGCGAGGCCTTGACGGTCGCCCAGGCCGAGCTGGCCGGGTTCGAGGACCACTACGAGGTGACCTGGGGCCCCTACGCCAGCGACAACACCGAGGCCGAGCTCAAGGCCGCGCTCGAGCGGGTCACCCTGCTCGAGCGCTCGCTCGCCTCGCTGCACGAGAGTGAACGGCGCAGTTCGAACCGTCTGGGCGAGGTGCGCCGGCGCCACGACGCGGCCCTGTCCGCCCGCGAGACGTCCCAGGGCACCCTCGCCGAGGCGCAGCGCGGCGTCGAACGCTCGAACGACGTGCGCGCGGAGGCCGAACGCGCGGCGCAGGCGGCCGAGGACGAGCGCACCGCGGCCGACGAGGCCCTGCGCGAGGCGACCGACGTCGCGGCGCGCACCCAGGCCCACGCCGAGGCCCTGTCGCGGGCCCTCGACGAGCTCTCCGGGGCCGGCGACCGCGAGATCATCGGCGACCTCGAAGGGGTGCTCGGCCCCTTCCTCGACCTGATCGAGGTGGACGAGGGCTGGGAGCGGGCCGTCGAATCGGCGGCCGGGGCGTCGGTCGGCGCGACGGTGGTCGACGGGAGGAAGTCGGCCCGCGCGGCCCTGCGGGCCCTGCGCCGCGGCGGCGGCGCCGGGCTGATCCTGCCGGTCGGCGACCGCGAGGTCACCGTGCCCGAGACGCCGACCGGCTGCACGGCCCTTCGTTCACTGGTGCGGGCCCGTCAGGGGTCGCCGACGCACGTGACCCGGGTGCTCGACGCCCTCTTCTCGCGCGCCTTCGTCGCGCGCGACTGGGAGTCGGGCATCGACGTCGCGGTCGCCAATCCCGACCTCGTGATCGTCACCGGCGACGGTGACCGCTTCGCCTCGACCGGCTGGCGCGTCGCGTCGGGACGGGCCGTCGTCACGAGGTCGACCGTCGACGAGGCCCGCGTCGCCGCGAACGACGCCCACTACGCCGTGGCGCCGATCCGGGTGCGCCGACTCAAGGCCGACGAGACCGCGATCCTCGCCCGACAGCACCTCAACCGTGTCACCGTCCAGGCGGCCCAGGCCGAGGGCGAGGTCGAGCGGCGACGGCGCGAGATCGAGCGGCTCGACGAACAGGTCAGCGAACTCGCGGCGTCGGGCGCCTCACTTACCAGCGACGTCGATCAACTCGTAGGTCAGATCGTGTTGATCGACGAGGAGCTCGCCGACCTGCGCGCCCAGTTGCCCGGCCTCGAAGAGGCCGTCATCGACGCCAGCCGCCGCCAGGGTCTGATGCAGGAGGCCCGCGCGGTCCTCGAGGTCCACCGCAACCGTGTCGGCGACCGCGAGACGGCGCTGGCCAAGCGCGAGGCCGAGGTGGGCGAGCACCGACGGATCATCCTCGCGCGACAGGTCGAGATCGAGCAGCGCCTCGAGGGCCGCTCCAGCGAGCGCGCCGAGGCGGCCGGGCGGCGCGAGTCGCTCGAATTCGACCTCGAGGTGCTCGATCGGCTCGCGGCGCTGGTGACGCGCGCGGCCGAGGAGATCCGGGTCTCCCAAGAGGCCCTCGACTCGACCTACCGCGAACAGCTCGAAGCGACGAGGGCCGGCGCCGAGCGGCTCGAGCAGATCCGTCGGGCCCGCAACGCCGCCGACGCGCGACTGGTCGAGCTCGGCGAGTCGATGCGCAAGAGCGAGATCGAGCAGGCCGAGTTGGCGATCAAGGTGGCGAACCTGCACGAGGTGATCCTGCGCGACCTGGGCGTCGCGCCCCACGAGCTCGGTCCGGCCCCCTACGTGGCCCTGGCCGAGGGGGTTTCGATCGACCAGCGCGTGGCCGAGCTCGAAGCGCGCATCACCTCGCTCGGTCCGATCAACCCGCTGGCCCTCGAGGAGTTGGCCGAGCTCGAGGTGCGCTACCGCGACCTCGACACCCAGGTGAGCGACGTGCGCCACGCCCGGCGCGAGCTCCAAGAGGTGCTGCGCGCGCTCGACTTGGAGATCATGCAGACCTTCTCGAGCGCGGTCGTGGACGTCAACGAGCACTTCTCGACGCTGATCGCGATGCTCTTCCCCGGCGGGCAGGGCCGACTCATCCTCACCGACCCGGAGGACCCGCTCAACACCGGTGTCGAGATCGAGGTGCGGCCCATGGGGCGCAACGTGCGGCGCATCTCGCTGCTCTCGGGCGGGGAGCGCTCGATGGCGGCGCTGGCCTTCCTCTTCGCCGTGTTCCGTTCGAGGCCCTCGCCCTTCTACATGATGGACGAGGTGGAGGCGGCCCTCGACGACGTCAACCTCCAGAGGTTCCTGAGCCTGGTCGACGAGTTCCGTGACGAGGCCCAGCTGCTGATCGTGACCCACCAGAAGCGCACGATGGAGGCGGCCGACGCGCTCTACGGCGTCACGATGGGCCCGGGGGCCTCGTCCAAGGTCGTCAGCCAGCGTGTCAAGCGCGGCCAGGAGGTCCCGGCGTGATCGCCGTCATCATCATCGCGCTCGTCGTGGTGGTCACGTTGGCCGCCGTCATCGTCGCCCGTCGCCGACGGGCCCGCGCGCTGACGGCGCCGTCCCCGCGCGCCGCGATGCCCGAGGTCTTAGTGAGCGAGGTGGCGTCGCGCCCGACCCTCGACGAGGAGGCGCCGGTGCTCTCGCGGCGCATTAGCTCGTCGCGCTCCGTCTTTGACCGGGTCCGCTCCATCTCGAGCGTCGGGCAACTGAGCCCGGAGCAGCTCGACGTCGTCGAGGAGGTGCTGTTGCGCAGCGACGTCGGCGTTGTGGCGACGGCGGCCCTGCTCGACGGGCTGCGCGAGAGCGGCGCGCCCGACGGCGTCAGCCGGGCCCTGCGAACGGCGCTGCTCGACTCGCTGACGGCGCCGCGCTCGGTGTCGATGCAGGCCGACCCCGGTCGTGTCGCGGTCTGGCTCTTCGTCGGCGTGAACGGGGTGGGCAAGACCACCTCGATCGGCAAGCTGGCCCAGCGTCTCGTCGACGGGGGCCGATCGGTCGTGCTGGCGGCCGGCGACACCTTCCGCGCGGCCGCCGCGGAGCAGCTCGACCAGTGGGCGCAGCGCACCGGCGCCGACCTGGTGCGCGCGGCCGAGGGGGCCGACCCCGGCTCCGTGGTGCACGACGCGCTCGGGCGCGCCAGCGCGCGCGGCGCCGACATCGTGCTGGCCGACACCGCCGGGCGCCGCTCCAACAGCACCAACCTGCTCGACGAGTTGAGCAAGGTGCGCCGCGTCGCCGACCGCGAGCCCGGCCAGGTGCTCGAGACGTTCATGGTGCTCGACGCCACGACCGGGCAGAACGCACTGGCCCAGGCGCGCGAGTTCCTAGCGGCCGCGTCGGTCACCGGCATCATCCTGACCAAGCTCGACGGGACGGCCCGCGGCGGCATCGTGGTGGCCATCGAGCGCGAGCTCGGCATCCCGGTCAAGTTCGTCGGCGTCGGCGAGGGGGTGGCCGACCTCATCGAGTTCGTGCCGGCCGACTTCGTCGATTCACTGCTCGATCCCTGACGGTAGCCTTCGAGGACCATGTTTGATGCCCTGAGTGAACGCCTGGACCGGCTCAGCGCCTCGCTCCGCTCGCGCGGTCGACTGAGCGACGCCGACCTGGACGAGGCGCTCGGCGAGGTCCGGGCGGCCCTGCTCGAGGCCGACGTCGAACTGGGCGTGGTGCGGGCCTTCCTCGAGGCCGTGCGCGAGCGCCTGGTCGGCGAGGTCCTCAGCCAGAGCCTCACCCCGGGCCAGCAGGTCATCAAGGCTGTCCAGGAACAGCTGGTCGAAGTGCTCGGCGCGACCCCGCTCAAGGTCACCTACGCCTCGCGACCGCCGACGGTGGTGCTGCTGGCCGGCCTGCAGGGCGCCGGCAAGACGACCGCCGCCGCGAAGCTGGCCGCGTGGTTCAAGCAGCAGGGCCGCCAGCCCTACCTCGTCGCGGCCGACCTGCAGCGCCCGGCCGCGGTCGAGCAACTGCGCGTGCTCGGCCGCTCGATCGGCGTGGACGTGTTCAGCGAGTCGAGCGACCCCGTCGCCGTCGCGCGCCGCGGCGTGAAGGAGGCCCAGCGCCTCGGTCGTGACGTGGTCGTCATCGACACCGCCGGGCGGCTCGCGATCGACGAGGAGCTGATGGCCGAGGTGCGCGCGATCAGCGACGCCACCTCGCCGCACTACACCTTCTTGGTGATCGACGCCGTCACCGGCCAGGACGCCGTGCTGAGTGCGCGCTCCTTCCACGAGACGCTCGAGCTGTCGGGCATCATCGTCACCAAGCTCGACTACGACGCGCGCGGCGGCGCCGTGCTCTCGGCCCGCGGCGTCGTCGGCCGGCCGGTCGTCTTCGCGTCGACCGGCGAGAAGATGGCCGACTTCGACCTCTTCTACCCCGAGCGCATGGCCTCGCGCATCCTCGGCATGGGTGACGTCTTGAGCCTCATCGAGCAGGCCGAGCGCACCATGGACGCCGACGTCGTCGCCGAGTCGGCCGGGCGGATGATGAGCGGCACCTTCACCCTGGATGACTTCATGGCCCAGCTGAACCAGGTGCGCAAGATGGGCTCGCTCGGCGGGATCATGAAGCTGATGCCCGGGGTCACCAAGGAGATGCGCAGCGCCGCCAGCAACGTCGACGAGGGCGAACTGAACAAGGTCGAGGCGATCGTGCGCTCGATGACGCTGGGCGAACGGCGCAACCCGGCCATCCTGGACGGCTCACGGCGCACGCGCATCGCGCGCGGCTCGGGCACCAGCGTCGCGGCCGTGAACCAACTGCTCAAGCAGTTCAGCGAGATGCGCAAGATGATGAAGCAGATGGGTTCGGGCAACGCCCCCGCGGTGCCCGGCATGGGACGCATGGCCACCCTCGCCGCGCGCGCCAGCGCCAAGCGGGGCGAGGAACTGCCGCCCGGCTTCGAGGCGCTGGGCGCCGGCATGGCCTCGGCGACGCCCGCGCGCCCGGGTGGCGGCACGAAAAACAAGAAGAAGAAGGGCGGCCGGGTCACCCCTCCCAAACAACGCTAAACTTTGACGCTCGGGTATATCGCCCCGTCCCGCCGGGACGCAAGCTTTGAAGGGACTTTCGCTGTGGCTGTGAAACTTCGTCTGGTGCGCATGGGTAAGAAGAAGCAACCGACCTATCGCGTCGTCGCGGCCGAGAGCCGCCGGGCCCGTTCGGGCGCCTTCTTAGAGATCGTCGGCACCTACCAGCCCCGCGGGGTCTCCGGGGCCGATCCCGAGACCGTCTTCTCCATCGACAACGACCGCGTCGTGCACTGGCTGCGTCAGGGCGCCCAGCCCACCGAGCGGGTCGCCAAACTCCTCGCGGCCAGCGGCGCGCTCGAGGCCTTCGAGGCGTCCAAGGTAGCGGGCGCGGCCCAATGAGTGACGTGCACGACGACTACGTGGCCGGCGACGTCAACACGATCGACGAGGCGGACGAGGTCGACGAGTTCGACGAGCTCGACGACGCCCCCGACGACCGTAACGCCGAGCGGGCCGTCACCGCGCTGGCGGCCCTCACCTTCATCGCCACCTCGCTCGCCGAGGACCCCAGCGCCGTCTCGGTCGAGGTGAGCGAGCGTCACGACAAGGTCGTGCTCTCGCTCAACGTCGGCCCCAACGACATGGGTCGCATCATCGGTCGCCGGGGCCGCACGGCCCAGGCGATCCGGGCCCTCGTCGCCGCCGCCGGCGCGCGTGACGGCGTGACGACCTCAGTCGACATCGTCGACTAGCCGTGAGCGCCGACGAGCGCCCCACGCTCGAGGTCGGGCGGATCATCAAGGCCCAGGGCCTGCGCGGCCAGGTGCTCGTCGACCTGTGGACCGACCGCCACGAACGTCTCGCGCCGGGCACCGAACTGACCAGTGAACGCGGCCCCCTGATCGTGACCGCCTCCCAGGCCCACCAGCAACGCTTCATCGTCTCCTTCGCGGGCGTGGATTCGCGCGAGGGCGCCGAACGGTTGCGCGGTCTGGTGCTCTCGGCGCCGCGCCTGCACGACGACAGCGTCATCTGGATCGACCAGCTCTTCGGCGCCGAGGTCTTCGACGACCAGGGCGTGCGCCGCGGGGTCGTCACCGAGGTCGAGGCCAATCCGGCCAGCGACCTGCTGGTGCTCGACAGCGGCGCGCTGGTGCCGCTGCACTTCGTGACCCGCGTCGTCGCCAACGAACGCGTCGACGTGGCCGTGCCGGAGGGTCTCTTCGAATGAGCCTGCGCGTCGACGTCCTCACCCTCTTCCCCGAGGCGATCAGTCAGTACGCGTCGACCTCGGTGCTGGGGCGCGCCCAGGAACGCGACGTCTTCACGCTGCACCTGCACGACGTGCGCGACGAGACCGACGACGTGCACCGCAGCGTCGACGACACGCCCTTCGGCGGGGGAGCGGGCATGGTGATGTCCGCCGAGCCGATCCTGCGCACCGTCGAGTCGATCCCCGATCTGGCCCGTCCCCTCTTCGCCCTGACGCCGTCGGGCCGTCCCTTCACCCACGAGGTGGCCCTGGAGCTGAGCGCGCTCGAGGGCTTCTCGCTGCTCTGTGGCCGCTACGAGGGGTTCGACCAGCGCGCCATCGATTTGGCCTGCGACGGCGAGCTCTCCCTCGGCGACTTCGTGCTCTCCGGCGGGGAACTAGCGGCGTTGTGCGTGCTCGAGGCGGTCGTGCGACTGCGGCCCTCGGCGCTGGGCAACGACGAGTCGACGGCCGAGGAGTCCTTCCGTGACGGCCTGCTCGAGTACCCGCACTACACCAAGCCGGCCGTGCTGCGCGGTTTGGCGGTACCCGAGGTCCTGCGCTCGGGCGACCACGTTCGAATCGCGCGCTGGCGCCGGGCCCAGTCGCTCGCGCGCACGCTCGCGCGCCGCCCCGACCTCATCGAACGGCGCGGCGGCCTGAGCGCCGACGAGCGGGCGCTGCTCGACGAATTGCCCACGTTGGATGGGTCGCCCCCGAGCGGCTAAACTTGCAAAGCCTCAGTGATCCGGAAGGGACCGCTCTCATGAATCCGACCGACCTCATCGACCAGGACTCGCTACGCGACGACATCCCCGACTTCCGCGCCGGCGACACCGTCAAGGTGCACGTGCGCGTCGTCGAGGGCACGCGCCAGCGCGTCCAGGTCTTCCTCGGCATCGTCATCCGCCGCCAGGGTTCGGGCCTGCAGGAGACCTTCACCGTGAGAAAGATCAGCTTCGGCGTGGGCGTGGAGCGCACCTTCCCGGTCCACGCGCCGACCATCGCCAAGATCGAAGTCGAGTCCTACGGCGACATCCGCCGCGCCAAGCTGTACTACCTCCGTGACCTGCGCGGAAAGGCCGCCAAGATCAAGGAACTGCGCGTCACCGAGCGCGCGTAGCAACGCCTCCATGGGCGAAGAAGAGCTTGACGACTACGAATCGACGCTGGAGCTGGCCCTGGTCCAGGAGTACAAGGCCGTCGTGGGGATGTTCGACTACGCCGTCGAGACCGACCGGAGGTTCTACCTCGCCAACGACGTCGCCGTCGAGGTCCGTTCGACCAACACCCCGACCCTGCTCGAGGTCACGCTGCACGACGCCTGGGTCTGGGACATGTACCGTTCGGCCCGCTTCGTGCCGTCGGTGCGGATCCTGACCTTTCGCGACGTGAACATCGAGAAGCTGCCTAAGGAAGACCTGCAGCCCTAGCCATGACGCGCACGCGCCTCGACGCTCCGCTCGCTTCTCTCGAGGCGCTGCCCGGCGCCGTGGGCGAGCGCGGCGCGCCGGTGACGCTGCGCTGTGAGGACGGCGACTCGGTGATGATGGCGGGCGCGCTGCACGGGCGCCTCGCCCGGCCCGTCGGGGTCTGGCTCGAGGTCTCGACGACCTACCACGCCTCACTGGCCGCGCGCGACGTCGCGACGCTGGCCTGGCTGATCGACCTCGACCACGTGGTCGTCAGCGCCGAACGCGACGCGGCGAGCCACGCCGAGGTGGTGGCGGCGCTGTTGAGCGACGACGAGGTCAACTTCACCAACGCCGTGGCCGCGATCGCCCACGCCTACAACCGGCCGGCCCCGCCGACGCCGGTCGAGGTCTGGAGCTTCGACGGGGCCGCGCTGCGCCGGGGCGGCGAGGTGCTGCGCGAGTCGTCGCGCGCGACGTCGGGCGCCGTCACGACGACGACGTACGACTGATCACTTGGGCTGCATCGAGATCCGGTCGGGCCGGATGCGCACGGTCACGCGGATCTCGCCCTCGCGGCGGTAGGGGTAGGAGTCGGCGCCGAGGTACTTCTGGGCCAGACGGTCGATGACCTCGTCGGCGCCGGCCGTCGTGAAGCCCACGACCGTGCCGCGGATGGCCACCGCGACGGACGGGTCGTCGGGGTCACAGAGCGAGAGGGCGACCCGGGGGTCGCTCGCGAGGTTGCGGGCCTTGGCCCGTCCGAGCGCGGTGTTGATGACGATGTCGTCGCCGTCCAGCTCGACCCATACCGGCGTGACGTTGGGCTCGCCGTCCGGCGCGACGCTGGCGACGTGGGCCAAGACCCGCTTGGCGAAAATGGCGCGCGTCGCGTCGGTGAAAGTGTCGTTCATGGGTCTCCCGACGGCCAACGACTGTTGGCCCAGTAGATTTCAGTGTAATGAACATCGGTGCGCACGTCCGCGGTGGCGGCAAGTTAATCCCGTCGCTCGAAGCCGGCGTGGAGATCGGCGCGACCTCGATCCAGATCTTCACCCAGAGCCCGCGGATGTGGAAGCCGTCGCTCTACGCGCCCGAGGTGCTCGCCGCGTTCCGCGAAGCGCAGGCGCAGCACCCGAGCGTCACGCAGACCTTCTGCCACGCGACCTACCTCATCAACCTCGCCTCGCCCGATAAAGAGCTGTACGAGAAGTCGGTGGCCTGCCTGACCCACAACCTCTCCGTCGGGCGTGGCATGGCCGCCTCGGGCGTCGTGCTGCACGTCGGCAGTCACATGGGCACCGGCTTCGAGGGTGTCGTCAACCAGATCCGCGAGGCCTTCGAACGGGCCCTCGATCAGGCCGATCCCTCGCCGCCCGGGGTCGCCGACTGCCCGATACTCATCGAGAACGCCGCCGGCACCGGTGGGACCGTCGGACGCAGCCTCGAGGAGATCGAGACCCTGATCGACGCCTGCGGCCGCGACGAGCGCCTGGGGCTGTGCATCGACACCCAGCACCTGTGGGCCAGCGGGTTCGACTACTCGAGCGTCGCCGGGACCAAGCGGCTGGTCAAGGAGATCAACGACCGCTTCGGGATCGAGCGGCTGCGCTGCTTTCACCTCAACGACTCCAAGATCGAGTTCGCCGGTAACCGCGACCGGCACGCCAACATCGACGAGGGCACGATCGGCTCGAAGGGCCTGGCGCCATTGGTGGGCCACCCCAAGATCCGCAACCTCCCGCTGCTGCTCGAGGTGCCCGGCGACGGCGACGGACCCCGCGCGAGCGACGTCGCCAAGGCCCGTCGCGTCGTGACCGCCGGTATCAAGCTCTACGCGCCCCCGACCAAGGCCGCGGCCCCGAAGCGGGCCGCGCCGACCCGACCCGGTGCGACGCGCGCCACCAGGGCCACGACCAAGACCACCAAGCGCTAGGAGAGCGAATGAGCGACCACCGCACCGAGTCGGACTCCATGGGCGAGATCGAGGTACCGGGCGATCACTACTGGGGTGCCCAGACCGAACGGAGCCGCCACTTCTTCGCCATCGGCCACGAGACGATGCCGCCCGCGATGGTGCGGGCCTTCGGCGTCTTGAAACTGGCCTCGGCCCAGGTCAATTTCGAGCTGGGCAAGCTCGACGCGGACAAGGCGGCCTTGATCGAGGGGGCCGCGATGGAGGTCATCGACGGGACCCTCGCCGGTGAGTTCCCGCTGCGAATCTGGCAGACGGGTTCGGGCACCCAGACCAACATGAACGTGAACGAGGTGATCTCGAACCGGGCGATCGAGATGGCCGGCGGCGTGTTGGGCACGAAGAAGCCCATCCACCCCAACGACGACGTGAACATGTCCCAGTCGAGCAACGACACGTTCCCCACCGCGATGCACATCGCCGCCGTGGTCGAGATCACCGACCGGCTGGTCCCCGCGGTGACGCAACTGCGCGACGCGCTCGAGGCGAAGGCCCTCGCCTTTGACGAGGTGATAAAGATCGGCCGCACCCACCTGATGGACGCCGTGCCGCTCACCCTCGGCCAGGAGTTCTCCGGCTACGTCGCCCAACTCGACGCCGACCTCGCGCGGGTGGCCGTCGTGCTCGAGGGCCTCTACGAACTGGCGGCCGGCGGCACCGCCGTGGGCACCGGGCTCAACACCCACCCCGAGTTCGGCGAGCGGGTCGCGCACAAGATCGCGATGATCACGGCGAAGCCCTTCGTCACGGCGCCGAACAAGTTCGCGGCCCTGGCGGCCCACGACGCGCTGGTCTTCTCCCACGGCGCCCTGAAGACCCTGGCGGCCAGCCTCTTCAAGATCGCCGACGACCTTCGCTGGCTCGGTTCGGGACCGCGTTCGGGGCTGGGCGAGTTGAACCTGCCCGAGAACGAGCCCGGGAGCTCGATCATGCCGGGCAAGGTCAACCCGACCCAGTGCGAAGCGATGATCATGGTCGCGATCCAAGTCTTCGCCAACGACACGGCCGTCGGCATCGCCGGCTCGCGCGGCAACCTCGAGCTGAACGTCTGCAAGCCGGTGATGATCTTCAACTTCCTCAACTCGGTCGACCTGCTCAGCGACACCTGCGTGTCGTTCACCAAGTACTGCGTCGAGGGCCTGGCGCCCAACTACGAGCAGATCCAGCACCACCTCGACAACTCCCTGATGCTGGTGACGGCGCTGGCGCCCATCATTGGTTACGACCGCTCGGCCGAGGTGGCCAAGAAGGCCCACCACGAACGAATGACCTTGCGCGAGGCCTCCATCGCGCTGGGCTACCTGAGCGCCGAGGAGTTCGACCGGGCCGTGGTGCCCGGGGACATGACCCACCCTTGAGCCAACGCGATCGCCTCGACGACAATCAGGTCGACGCGTGGTTGGGGACCCGTCCACTCTGGCGACGGCGCGAGGGGCATCTGGTGCGCGACGTGCGCACGAGGGACTACCCGGGCGCCGCGAGAATCGTCGCCGCACAGGTCGCAATCGCTGAGGGCCTGAACCACCACCCGCTGATCACGCTCGGTTACAACACGGTCACCGTCGAGTTGTGGACGCACGACCGCGACGGCGTCACCGGCCTCGACCTCAACTACGCGCAGGCCCTCGACGAGCTCCTCGAGGGCGACCTCGCCGACTTCGTCATTTGACCGGCAGGTCCCACAGCGCCATCCAGCGCGACAGCTCCTTCTCCATGGCCAGGTCGTGCTCGAGGAAGGAACGGACCCGAAGTTCCAATTCGTTGTTGCGCTGCTCGGGCCCCGTCGGGGCGAAGGGGTAGAAGGTGCCCTGCTTCAAGAGGTAGACCATGCGGACCGATCCCTCGCCGGGTGGGCTCTGGGGCACGAAGCCGAACACCGCGCACAGCAGCCGCGGCCCGAGACCGTGCTCGACCATGGTGGTGTTGGCGCCGTGGATCCTCGTCACCAGGCTCTCGATGTCGGCGTCGTCGATCACCAGCCACTTGAAGCCCAGGTCGTCGGTCGTGATCACCGCCTTGACGTCTTCGTTGAAGTCGAGCAGGGCCTTCAGCTCGTCGTCGGTCGTGATCACCGCCTCGCCGCTGCCGGCCTTGAAGCAGAGGCCCGCCTCGCCCGAGGAAACGAGGTCGAGTTCGCTCTGCAGCGTCAGCGCGGCCGTCGAGAGGGCGAAGAGGTTGTCGAGCTTGGGCGCGACCTGCTTGGTGCGCCCGAGCAGCGTGTCGCGCAGGCCCACTAGCCGTTGAGTTCGCGCTCGAGCTTGTTCAGGGCGTCGAGGCGGACCTGCAGCGGCGGGTGGGTGGAGAAGAGCTTGGCCGTCGTGCCGCCCGCCAGGGCCGGCGCGAAGAAGAAGGAGTTCATGCCCTCGGTCTTGCGCAGGTCGGTGCGCGGTATCTTGCCGATCTCGCCGGTCACGTGCACCAGCGCGCTCGCGAGCACGCTGGGCTTGCCGATGAGGATGGCCCCCGAGCGGTCGGCGGCCAGCTCGCGGTAGCGTGAGAGGGCCATGGTCAAGAGGTAGGCGATCATGTAGATCACGATCGAGATGACCATGGTGGCCAGTTCGATCAGCACGATGTTCTGACCGCCCCGGCCCCGGCCCCGTCCGCCCCCGCCGAGCAGGGTGCTCCACAGCGCGATGCGGCTCACCAGGCCGGCGAGCATGCCGACCCCCGAGGCGATGGTCATGACGGCCACGTCGCGGTGCGCGACGTGGCTCAACTCGTGGGCGAGCACGGCCTCGAGCTCCTCGTCGTTGAGTCGCTTCATGATGCCCCGGGTCGCGCAGACGACCGCGTGCTTGGGGCTGCGCCCGGTAGCGAAGGCGTTGGGCACGTCGATCTCGGCGACGCCCACGCGGGGCTTCTCCATGTTGGCGAGCAGGCACAGGCGGTCGACGATCTCGTGCAGCTTCGGCTCCTGAGCCGGCGTCACCTCCTTGGCGTGCATCGAGAACATCGCGATCTTGTCCGAGAAGTAGTACTGGGAGAAGAGCAGGGCGCCGGCGATGACGATCACGAACCCGAGCGCCACGCCGACGCTCAACAGCACCGAGATGATGATGACGTAGAGCACGACCAGGGCGAGGCCGGTGAAGAACATCCGCACGTTCAGCCCGTGGTCCTTCTCAATGTTCGAGGTCTTGGTGGCCATGGTTACTTGGTGTCTCCTGTGGGAAGTTCGGTGGGGGCGGCCGCGCCGGGGCCCATCTGGGCCTTGAGCGCCGCCAGCTGGGCGTCCACGTTCGCGTTGCCGCCGGCCTTGTCGAGCTGGGCCTGGATGTCGTCACTGGTGCTCGTGAGGTCGGTCAACTGACCCGAGGCGAGCAGTTCGTCCAGGGCGCCACTGCGGGCCTGCATCTCGGCGACCTTGTCCTGCGCGCGCTGCATGGCCGCGCCGGCGTCGCCCATCGAGGTCGAGATGCCGCTGACCGCCTCGCTGATGTGGGCCGAGGCCTCGGCCGCGGTGTAGGTCGCCTTGATGGTCTCCTTCTTGGTGCGAAACGCTTCGACCTCGGCCTGGAGGCGCTGGCCGGTCTGCTCGAGCTTGTCCTGCTGTTCGACGATGGTGGCGTGCTGGGTGTCGAGGTCCTTCAGTTGGCTGGCGATGACCTCGCGCCGCGTGAGGGCCTCGCGGGCGAGGGGCTCATTGTTCTGGGCCAGCGCGGCCTTGGCCTGGTCGGCCAGCTTGTCGCCCTGGTTCTTCAGCTGTTCGGCCTGGATCTCGATGCGCTTGCGCGCGGTGGCGACGTCGGCGATCGCCCGGCGGACCTTGGTGAGGTTGTCGAGCTGCTGCTCGTAGGAGAGGTCGAGCGTCTGGCGCGGGTCCTCCATCTTGTTGAGCGCGGCGTTGCTCTTGGCCTGGAAGATGCCTTGTAGTCGCTTCATTACACCCACGGGGGCCTCCTTGGTTACCAGAACAGACTATGGCAAGAAGTTCTCCGACGTCGCGTCGCCGCGAGCGCGCACACGGTGCGAAACCCTAGCTTCGCGGCAGGTCGCGGTCCTGGGCGCTCGCCTGTTCGCCCAGTTCACGTCGGAAGGCCTCGAGGCGCTCGGCGAGCGACGCGTCGTCAATGCCCAGTATCCGAACGGCCAGCAAACCGGCGTTGGACGCTCCGTTGATGGCCATGGTGGCGACCGGCACGCCCCGGGGCATCTGGGCGATCGAGAGGAGCGAATCCATGCCGTCGAGTCGCGCGAGCGCCACCGGCACGCCGATCACCGGCAGGGTGGTCGTCGCCGCCAGCATCCCGGGCAGGTGGGCCGCGCCGCCGGCCCCCGCGATCAGCACCTTGAGCCCTCGCTCGCGGGCCGTCAGGCCGTAGCTGATCATTGCTTCGGGGGTGCGGTGCGCGGAGAGGACGTGGACCTCGTAGGGGACCGCGAAACGATCGAGCACCGTGGCGGCCTCGACCATGATCTCGTGGTCCGAGGCACTGCCCATCACGATCGCCACCATCGCTGTCACGAGACCTCCCGTGTGCGCGTGCCGTACAGCAGCGCACTCTGCCATGCTCTCACGTGGGCCGTAGCGGCGTCGTCATCGAGCGCGGTGACGTGACCGAGCTTGCGACCGGGTCGCCAGGCCTTGCCGTAGTCGTGCACGTACGTGCCCTCGACACCCTGCGCGGCGGCCCACGAACTGGGCGCCTCGGCACCCACGACGTTCACCATCACGGCGGCGCCCGTGACCGGTGACGTGTCACCCAGGGGCCGTCCGCTCACCGCGCGCAGGTGGTTGGCGAACTGGCTCGTCGCCGCGCCCTCGATCGTCCAGTGGCCCGAGTTGTGGGGTCGTAGGGCGACCTCGTTGACGACCAGCGCCCCGTCGCTGACGAAGAACTCGATCGCCAACACGCCCACGACGTCGATCAGCGCCGCGATTCGTCGCGCGATCTGGCCGGCCTCGTCGGTGAGGGCCGGGGTGGTCTCGGCGGGGAATCGAACCTCGACGCACATGGCGTTCGACTGCACGGTCGTGACGAGCGGGTAGAGCGCCACCGAACCGTCGACGGCGCGCACGACCACCTGGGCCACCTCACTCTCGAGGACCAGCCGCTGTTCGACCAGCACGGCGCCGGCCCTGGCGAGGTTGTCGACCATGGTAAGCGCCTCGGCCCGGCTGTCGGGGAAGAGTACGGCCCGGCCGTCGTACCCTCCGCTCGCGGCCTTGACGACCACGTGGCCGTGATGATCGAGGAACGCCCTCAGCTCAACGTCGCGCGACGACGTCACGACGACGAATGCCGGCACGGGCAGGCCGGCCGCTTCGAGGGTCGAACGCTGGTAGGCCTTGTCGACGGCGAAGTGCAGGGCCGATGAACTGGGACGCACGGTCACGCCCGCCGCCTCGAGTTGGCCGACCTGGCCCAGGTCGACGAGCTCGTGGTCGAAGGTGACGACGTCCACCGTCTCGGCGAGTCTGGTGAGCGCCGCGAGGTCGCGGGCCTGCCCGAGCAGGGATTCGTCACAGGTGGCGACTGCGGCGTCGTCGGACGACGCGGCCAGCACGGTGAGGTGCACGCCGACGTCGTGGGCCTCGTCGCCCATCATGCGCGCCAACTGGCCGGCACCGACTATCCCGATGCGCGTGGCGACGTCGTTCTCGGGCCGGTGGGACACGACCAGCAGGCTATCGGAGGTCACGTCGGCGACGGACCGCCGACGTGACCTCGAACACTCGCGGTGGGGGACTGGCACGCGGGAAGCGACCGAGTGTTCACGGTGCCGTGACGAAGTTCCATGGGGCAAGAGTTGGGATAACGTGAACCCGTGAGTGCCGAAGGGGGAGCCGAGACCGGCATCGAGAGCAAGGGTCAAGAACGGGCGTCCCGCAAGCGCTTCTCGTTTCGGTCCCATGAGCAGTTGATCGGATTGATCATCCTCTCGGTGGCGTTCATCATCGGATCTCTGTCGGTGGCGTCGGGGATCCGAAACCGAAATCTGCCTCAGACCAACCAGATCACGATCACCGGTTCGGCCGAACAGGTCGTCACGTCCAACTCGTTCCAGTGGATGGCCAGTGTGGCCAGCACCCAGGCGACCACCTCGGCGGCCTTGGCGCAGTTGGGCGGATGGACCGCCCAGATTCGCAACGCGCTCTTGGCCGCCGGAGCCCTCAACGACGAGATCTCCTTCGGCACGTCATACGTGCAGCCCAACACACTGGCCAATGGTCAGGTGGCCAGTTTCACGATGAGCGAAACGGTCACCGTGCAGTCCTCTCGCCTGAGCGCCATGACGCGCGTTCTTGGTGTCAGCAATCTCCTGCTTGGCAAGAACGTCCCGTTTATCGCCCAACAACCGCAGTACACCTTCAACGGATTGAAGAAACTGCGACCCAAGCTCACGGCGGAGGCGGCGGCCAACGCCCGTCAGCGCGCCCAAGCCGCGCTGGGCAAGCAGGTCGCGTTGGGCAAGCCGATTTCGATCAAGGTGGGACAGGTGTCCGTGGACGCGCCCGGGTCCGTCAGCTATGGCAGCGGAGACTTCAACACCAGCTCGATTCCCAAGGTCGTCTCGGTGGTGGTGTACGCCACCTACTCGACGTAATAAGGGCACCTCACCCTCTCATGACGGCCCGAAGGGTTCGTGGGCTGACCTGCGAGCAGATCGTGAAACTCGTGGTCCCGGGCCCGGTCACTGGTCGAGCAGGCACCGTCTATCGGCTGGGTCGGGCGTGCGTGGTAGGTCAGTCCCTTGATGCGATGCGTGGTCACTCGACGTCTACCTGATCGGGACTGGTTTTTCGCGTTTGGTCAGGTCTCGAGACAAGCCTGTTCACGATGAATCCAGGCGTAGAATCTCGCCCCAAGAGCGCCTTGAGATCGCTCGGCCACTTGAAATCGAACTCGTGAACGCTTATCTTCGATTCGAATGTTCCAACAACTGAAAGTGGAGTCGAAAAGAAATGCACAATAGAACCCTTAACCGAGTGCTGCTTTCGAGTGTGTTGGTGGCAGCATTCGGTATTGCCAACGCGACGTCGGCTAGTGCTGCGCCACCGTCTTTCAGCACTATTCAAAATACGGTCATCGCCAAGTTGACGCTCATGCAGGAGCTGACCGACGCCGATCAGTCGAATCCCGGCGAAATCGTCGCGCAAAAGAAGTTGGAATTAGGTGTTTTACAAGCCATTAGTGCCGACGCTTTGGCAATCAAGAATGCCACGATGGAACAAGTAGTCACGGCAAATCTGGCCGCCATTGCGGCCGATAAAACAGAAGGTTTGAGCTACGCCCAGAATGCCTATCAGGACTACGAACAGGTGGTTCTCGACCACGAGACTTTGGTCAACGAACAGGCCTCGCTCGTCTCGTATTTGTCTGCCAACGCATCGACGTTGGTCACCGACGGCGTCTACCAGGATCTCCTTAACTGGGAAGCCACCGGCAGTCAGTGGGTCAACCAGGACGAGACGTGGTTGCAGGATGCCGCGACCTATTTCAATTGGCCAGCGTCGGAATTCGGATCAGGCGTCAACCTCGTGTGCTACTCGCTCTCGATCGCCGGTTTCGTCGTGTCTGGGCTGGAAGCATCGTTTGTTGAAGTCGTCTTGAATTCGGCAAGCCTAGGGTCGTGCATCCTGTAGGAGCACGTGACCTCGAACGCTCCTAGTTGGTGAATGTCGGTCGTCGCGAGACGGCCGACACACCACGTCGACGCTGTCTTGGACGATTGCCGGACGCGAGCATTTCGCGTCACGATTTGGTCATGCTGCTGGTTCGCGCGGGGCGTCGCCGAGTAATACCAGTGCGACCTGACCGCTGAGTCGCTCAGGTCTGTCGTGTCACGCGACGCGCGAAGCAGTTGCTCGACTTTTGCGCAAGGTCAGCCCTTCAGACCAGCACTTCCACGGTGGATCGAGGCTTAATAGGGGACCTTGGTGTGCTTGAACTCGTTGAGGTCGGCGTCGCTGGCCATGAGTGCGAGCAGCGACTCGATCACCTTCACCGAGGTCCGATCGTCGGTGGGCGAAGTCATGTAGCGCACGAAGGTCGCGTCGCCATCGACGACGAAGGTCGGCACGCCGAAGGCGTCGTAGGTCGAGAACTCCTCGTAGCTCTTGCCGATCACTTCGTGGGGACGGCGCGACGCCACGTCGGCACGAACGAGGTCCATGTCCACACCAAGGGGGAGCAGCACCGCGTCGATCTCATCGAAGGTGATGAGGCGAATGGCCCGTTCGTGACGGGCGCGAAAGAGAGCCTCGTGGGCCGCGAGGAAGAGATCGGGCTGCTGGTCGCGTACCGAGATGCCGACGCAGAGTGCCAGGTGCTCGGGGTCGAAGGCGGGGTCGTTCCAGACGTCGACCGACCGCTCGTCGCGACCGCCCTGGCTCAACGTCCAGGGCACGAAGGTCACGTCGAGGTCGGCGCCGGCGCGAAGGGCGCTGATGACGTGGAGGTGGATGTTCTTGGCGAAGGGGCAGCGGTAGTCGAAGGAGAGGTCGAAGGAGGTCACCGCTACAGCCTAAAGACTCTCAAAAGGGAACGGGCACGCCGTCGGCGCGACAGATCTCCTTGTAGGCGCAGAAGCGGCAGGCGCTCTTGGACGGCGTCGCGGGGAAGTCGCCGTCGTCGTAGTAGCGATTGATCCGGCGCCAGGCGGTGGCGGCGAAGTCGGTTCGGGCCTTGACGGTCACGTCGGTGACGTTGCGTTCGATCGTCTCGCCCTGGGCCACGTAGAGCAGGCGGATCTTCTTGGGCTGCTCGCCGAGCTTGGCTTCGCAGAGCGCCGCGTAGAGCTCGGCGTTGGCGAAAGTGCTGGCGTCGTAGTTGCGGTTCGGCAGGCCACCCGTCTTGTAGTCGACGATGACGAGCGCGCCGTCCCCGTCGCGGTCGAGTCGGTCGAGGATGCCAAAGAGAGGCGTGCCGTCGATGTCGACCCCGAGGCGCAGTTCGACGCCCTCGTGATGGATCGACGTCGGGTCCTCCATCTCGAAGTACACCGTGATGATCTTCTCGGTCTCCTCCAGCAGCTGCGCGAGCAGGGCCTCGTCCATCGAGAGGTCGTGCCGGACCTCGTCGCTCAAGACGGCGTCGATCGCCGGCGCCACGAATTCTCGGGCGTGCTCGATGGTGCGCTCGGGCGCTTCGAGTTCGAAGAGGTGCTCGAAGACGTAATGCACGAAGCGGCCCTTGACGGCGGCGTAACTCGCGGGCTGGGGGATGCGCTCGACCGACGCGTGCTGGTACTTGCGCGGGCAGGACGCGAAGTCCTGCAGCCGCGAGGGCGAGAGGGACTTCGGCAACGGCTGTTCAAAGGGCATGCTCCACCGTACGGCATCGATGTAACAACCGATTGGGAAACGCCACCGAGTAGAAATGAGGGGTGAAGGACCGCGCGATCGTTACCCAACAGGGCAACCTGACCCGCTCGATGCAGTGGGCTGGCGTGCGGGCGGGCGACACCGTTGAAGTCGACGGGCTGAAAGAGCGCCGCCAGCACTGGGTATTCGTCGCGCATGTGCGCAATGAGGTGACGGGCGAGGAGTGGGTCGACGTGCGCGGCGGGCGAACCGGCGAGGCGAAGGGTCGCTCCTTTCGACCCGAACTGATATATCCCTCGGGGGCGAAGCGTGGTGCCCGCCTGGTGGGACTGCCGCTGGCCCTGGCCCCGCAACTACCGCTGTACTGACGGGTCCCGGCGTCGCCCGATCGCGTCGCTCGTCGTGGTCGGAGCCCTTGGCGTGCGTGGTACTGGCACCACGGGCCTTCGGGAGTTGACTTCCTCGTGAAGGACCTCCCCGTTTCGCCATACTGTCCCTAGACCGCCGCGACGTCGAAAGTTGAGAGGTCCACGGATGACTGAAGAGACGCTGGTGCACGCGACATCGTGAGCGTCAACCCGCTGCGCATTGGATGGTTCTGGTTCCGAGCGACGCTGCGTCGGCGCTGGAACACCTATCTCACGATCGTGCTGCTCGTCGGGTCCGTCGGAGGCCTGGCCGTGGGCTCGCTCGTCGCCGCGCAGCGCACGCGGTCGTCCTTCGGCGTCTTTCTCGCCAGTTCGAACCCGTCGGACTTCTCGATCACGCTCGAGGCCCCCAACGTCGCCGCGACGCTCGCGAAGCTGCCTCTGGTGCGTCACGTCGCGATGTCGTCGTACTCGGTGAACGCGTTTCCCGCCGGCAAGGACGGAGCCCCGGCCTTTCCCATCCCGATGCAAAACGGCAGCGTCACCAATGCCGGCAGCTTCAATGGCGAGTACTTCAGCGTGGACAAGGTGGCGGTGGTGGCCGGGCGAATGGCCAATCCGCGACGGGCCGACCAGTTCGTCATGGAGGCGCAGGCCGAGCGTGAGATGGGCTGGCACCTGGGTGAGACGATCCCGATGTACTTCTACACCGACGCGCAGACCAACCTGAGGGCCTTCGGCACGAACAAGGTGAAGCCCCGCGTCATCTTGCGGATGCACCTCGTCGGCACGGTGGTGCCCAACGACGACGTGCTCCTGGACGAGGTGGACCAGAAGCCCCAGTTGATGATTTTCACACCGGCCCTGACGCACCAACTCGTCAACAACTCGGTGCACTACAACCTCTACGCCCTGCAGCTCGATCACGGCACGCGCGATATCTCGGTCGTCGAGCGCGAGATCATCGACCAGCTGCCTCGCGGCACGACGTACAGTTTCCACGTCAACTCGGTCATCGCGGCCGAAGTGAACCGGTCGGTGGTGCCCGAGTCGATCGCGCTGGGCGTCTTCGCCGTGATCGCCGGGCTCGCCGCGCTCATCATCGCCGCCGGTCTGATCGCACGAGCTCTGCAGGGTGAGCGCGACGACCTTGAGATTCTACGGGCCCTCGGCGCCAGCCCCTCGATGAACGCGAGCGCCGGTCTGCTCGGACTCTGCGGCGCGGCCTTGCTGGGAGCGGTGCTGGCCTGCCTGGTGGGTGTCGCGCTCTCGCCGCTCTCACCGATCGGACCCGTGCGCTCGGTCTATCCCTATCGCGGCGTCGACTTTGACGGGCCGGTGCTCACCATCGGCTTCGCGGTGCTGGTTGTCGTCTTGGGCGTCGTCATCGCCGTACTCGGGCGACGCACGCTGTCGCACCGCGCGCGCCGAGCGCGAGCGGTGGCCCCGGGCGTTGGCTCGCGGGTCGGACGCATCGCCGCGGAGCTGGGCCTGCCCGTGACGGCCGTGGTGGGCGTTCGTTTCGCCCTCGAGCCCGGCCGAGACCGCGACACCGTCCCCGTGCGCTCCGCCCTGGTCGGCTCGGTGCTCGCCGTAGCAATCGTGGTGGCGACGCTTACCTTTGGCGCGAGCCTCTCGGCACTGGTGTCACAGCCTCCGCTCTACGGCTGGAACTGGAATTACGCGCTCTACGGCAATGGCAACGGTGTCGCCCCGCAGGCCGAACGGCTGCTCGTGCGCGATCCCTACGTGGAGGCCTACTCCGGCGTCAAGTTCGCCGACGCCCAGATCGACGGCGTCACCGTGCCCATCGACCTGATGCGCGACCACGCCGCGGTCACCGCGCCCATCCTGTCCGGTCACGAGGTCGACGGCCCCCGACAGATCGTGCTCGGGGCCGAGACCATGCAGCAACTGCACAAGCGTGTCGGCCAGACGGTGACCATTTCCTACGGTACGAAGAAGGACGCACCGGTCTACGTGGCGCCTACGGAACTCACCATTGTCGGCACCGCCACGTTGCCCGCGGTCGGCGGGACGCTGTCCCTGCACACGTCCATGGGCATCGGAGCCGTGGTGCCGCTGGCCATCATTCCGCCCGCGCTGCACAGGTTCCTACACAGTGCAGTCGAAGCACTCAACGGTCCCTCGATGGTCCAGGTGCGACTGAAGAAGGGAGCACCGCGCGCCGCCGCGCTGGCGTCACTGGAGAAGATCGCCCGCATCGGCGCCAAGGATATTGAGGCCACGCCCGAGGGCGGGGGCAGCAGCGATTTCGTGATCCCGGTCCAGTATCCGGCCGAGATCGAGAACTATCGCACCATGGGCGCGACCCCGGACCTGCTGGCTCTCGCACTAGCCGCCGGCGCCGTCGTCGCTCTCGGTCTAACCCTGGTCGCCTCGGTCCACCGGCGCCGCCGGGACCTGGCGTTGTTGCGCACCCTCGGCTTCACCGGGCGCCAACTGCTGGCGGCCGTCGCGTGGCAGGCCTCGGTCGCCGGGGCCGTCGGCGTGGTGATCGGGATCCCCGTCGGCATCGTCACCGGGCAGTGGCTCTGGACCCTCTTCGCGCGTGACATCTACGCCGTGCCGGAACCGACGGTTCCCGTGGTGTCGATCGCCGTCGTGGCCGTCATCGCGATGGTCCTGTCGAACCTCGTCGCCGCGCTGCCCGGTCGAAGCGCCGCGCGTACGTCGTCGGCCCAGGTGCTGCGCGGCGAGTAGGTCGTAATTAGGCCTGGTGGCGGGCGCCAAGCGGGAGTGTTGGCGAACAGTGCGGGTGGTACGCTTCCCAATCTGTGAAGCCAATTCGGGTCGTGGTAGCGGAGGACAACACGCTCTTGCGCGAGGGTCTGTCACGCATGATCGAGGGCGACGAGGACTTCGAACTCGTCGGCGTCGCATCGAACCTGCCCGAGCTGCTCGCCCTGGTGACCCAGCACGAGACCGACGTCGTCGTCACCGACATCCGCATGCCCCCGACCGGGACCGACGAGGGCATCCAGGCCGCGTCGTGGCTGCGCGACAACCAGCCCTCGGTGGGGGTGGTGGTGCTCAGCCAGTACACCGCGCCGGCCTACGCGCTGGCGCTGCTCGAGGAGGGGTCCCAGGGCCGGGCCTACCTGTTGAAGGAGCACGTCGCCGGCGCGAATGAACTAACCCGTACGATACGCACCGTCGCCGACGGCGGCTCCGTGATCGATCCCCAAGTGGTCGACGTGCTGGTCCAGGCGAGGGCCCGCCATCACAAGTCCGACCTCGAGTGGCTGACCCCGCGCGAGTCCGAGATACTGAGCGAAATGGCCCAGGGCAAGTCGAATGGGGCCATCGCGACGAGCCTGAACGTCTCGGAACGGGCGGTCGAGAAGCACTCGAACGCCATCTTCGCCAAGTTCGGCCTGACCGAAGAGCGCGACCTCAACCGCCGCGTGAAGGCGGTGCTCGTCTACCTCAGTGCGCAGCCGGGAGGCTAGCCTCCCCCCCAGCGACAGGCCACCTCACCGTTTTGGCTACGCCGGCAATGAAATACTGGAGATATGGCGAACCCCCTCTCCGTCATCATCGTCGACGACCAGGCCCCCTTTCGCCTGGCGGCGAAGGCCGTCCTTCGCCGGATGGAGGGATTCGAGCTGGTCGGCCAGGCCGAGAACGGGGTGCAGGCCATCGCCCTCGCGCACGAATTGCACCCGGACCTGGTGCTGATGGACATCAACATGCCCGAGATGGGCGGCATCGAGGCGACGAGGATGATCATGGCCGAGCGGCCCGAGACGGTCGTGATCCTCTGCTCGACCTACGGGGTGAGCGACCTGCCGCCCGAGGCGGCGACCAGCGGCGCGCGCGCCTACGTGCACAAGGAGCAACTCGAGGCCAAGACGTTGCGACGGCTCTGGGACGAACGCGACGAGAACGGGTTCAGGAGTTCGGCCGACTAAGCGACCGGCACCGATCCGCGGATCGTCGTGCCCTGGCCGATCTGGGACTCCCAGCGAACGGCGCCCCCGATGGCGCCGAGACGGTCCATCATGTTGACGTAGCCGTGGCCCTGCTTGGCGAGGTTGATGTCGAAGCCCGGCCCGTCGTCGCTCACCTCGAACAAGAGCCCGCCCGACTCCTCCCATATCTTCATCGTGACGTGGGCCTGCGGGGCGTGCTTGCCGGCGTTCTGCAACGCCTCGAGGCAGCAGAAGTAGATGGCGGCCTCGATGTCGCGGTTGTAGCGGCCGATGCCCTCGGTGATGAGGTTGACGTCGAGCGGGCTGCGGTTGGCGACGGCGCGCAGCGCCTCGGTCAGGCCGCTGTCGACGAGCAGCGGGGGGTAGATCCCGTGGGCCAGCTCGCGCAGCTCCTTGATGGTGTCCTGGACGGCGACGCCCAACTCCTCGAGCATCTCGACCGCGGCGTCGGCGTCCTCGGTCACGAGGTCCTTGGCCAGGCGCAGGTTGATCGCCAGCGCCACCAGGTGCTGCTGGGCGCCGTCGTGCAGGTTGCGCTCGACCCGTCGCCGCTCGGCGTCGCCGCTCGCCACGACACGCGCGCGCGAGGCGCGCAGCTCGTCGGCCTGGCGGCGCAGCTCGTCGAGCGAACCCTGCAGGGCGGTGTCGAGTTGGGCGTTGTGCATCGCCAGTCCCACCTGGCGGGTCAGCTCGGTCAGCACCCGGTCGTCCTCCTCGCGAAAGACGACGGCCCCTTCGGCGCGGGTCACGACGATGACGCCCAGCAGCTCGCCGGCGTGGCTGATCGGCGCGACGCGCAGCGGACCGACCGGCCGACCGGTGATGATGCCGGGGATCCACACCGAGGCCCAGGCGTTGCCCGAGACGCCGGCGCGCGCGATCACCTCACGCTCGTCGCCCGATATCTTGATCGAGCGCGACCCGATGTCGGGCACCGAGACGACCAGTTCGAGCACCTCGCCGGTGCCGGTGTAGATCTCGGCCGAGCTGAGCACCAGGGTCTTGCGCAGCGACTCGACCAACTGCAATAAAAGCTCGTCCATGGGGATGGCCCGCGTCAGGCGGGTGCCGAAGGTGCGCACCACCTCGTCGGGCGCCTCGCGGGCCCCGTAGATGAAACTGGTGGCCATGCGCACGAACTTGGCCCTGATCGCGAGGTAGATGAGCGAGGCCGCGGCCGCGGCGGCGATCGACCACCAGATCACCTCGTGGCTGGTGTGGGTGTGGGGCGCCTTGTCAAAACCGCGCAGCGCCACCAGGTACGCGGCCGCGACGACGACCGTCCAGCCGAGCACGGCGAGCAGGTGCAGCAACAGCCGGTCGGCGCGCGACGCCGACTTCGCCGAGTCGGCGATGAGCCCGAGCGGCACCAGCACCGTCGTGCCGATCAACGTCGCCGTGAGCAGGTGGGGCCAGTCGACCAGGAGGTTGAAGGTGAGCGCGAAGATGGCCACGATCAGCGTCAGCACCAGCCCGGCGCTGAAGCACTGGAGCCGCTGGCGCGCCGCGGCGCTCGCGCCGATGTAGCGGGTGTAGAGGCCCGGCAGTGCGCTCGCGAGCGCGACGGCCCAGCCGACGTCGACCGGCCAGGGGGCGAACAGGTGGGTCGTCGAGGCGAGGTAGGCCCCGAGGACCAGCGCCGCCACGTACCACAACGCCGCCGTCGCCTGGCGCGACCTCGCCCCCAACACCCCGTTGGGCAGCGACAGCAAGACGTGCACCGACACGGCCATCGCGATCGAGGCGCTCATCACGGCCAGAAGGTGGATAGTGCCGTGCACGTCGTGGACGTTGTGGTAGGCAATGCGCGACGTCGCCGCGGCGCCCGAGGCCGCGAGCGCGCCGAGTGAGATGATCAGGCCGAGCTGGGGCGAACGTCTCGTCGTCGAGAACCCGGCCGCGACCCAGACCAGGATGACCGCGGCGCAGACGATCCACGTCGCCCGGTTGGGCGCGTGGGGCGAGCTGAGCAGTGACACCACGACCAGGGCGAGCGACGCCAGCGCCACCAGGGCGACCCAGCGCACCATGCCCGTCGCGGACGGCGGGAGCGGCGCGGCGTCGCCGGCGCTGACCGCAAGGTCCTGTTCGGTTTTCAGAGCGTTCCGATCGCCGTCTGGGACCCGACCGGTCCGGCGCCGGCGCCGACGTCATCGAGGATCCGCCCGTCACGCATCAACAGCACCTTGTCGGCCGCCGCGGCGACGTGGGCGTCGTGGGTGACCAGGATGATCGTCTGGCCCGAGGCGTGTAGGCGGCTCATCAGCTCGATGACCTCCTGGCCCCCCGCCGAGTCGAGCGCCCCGGTCGGCTCGTCGGCCAGCAGCAGGGTCGGCTCGTTGGCCAGGGCCCGGGCGATCGCCAGGCGCTGG
Organism: Acidimicrobiales bacterium; assembly: GCA_050010495.1. Taxonomy (GTDB): domain Bacteria; phylum Actinomycetota; class Acidimicrobiia; order Acidimicrobiales; family RAAP-2; genus RAAP-2. The sequence goes on along the minus strand of JBEKKW010000007.1, from coordinate 23,106 downwards.
CGCTGGCCGCCGGAGAGCACGCCGGGCATCACCGAGGCCTTGTCCCCGATGCCCAGCAGGTCGAGCAGGTCACGCGCGCGGCTCTCGGCCGCCTTGCGGTTGCGGCCCGCGATGATGGCCGGCAGGGCCACGTTCTCGAGCACGGTCATGCCCTCGAGCAGGTTGAAGAACTGGAAGACGATACCGATGTGGCGACGCCGGATGAGGGCGTGGTCGTCCTCGGTGCCGTCGGTCAGCGACTCGCCGGCCACCTTGATGGTGCCCTCGTCCGCGTCCTCGAGGCCGGCGATGAGGTTGAGCAGCGTCGACTTGCCACATCCCGACGGTCCCATCAGCGTGAGGAACGTGCCCCGCTCGACCGTGAGGTCGACGCCGCGTAGCGCGCGCACCGGCGCGATCTCGGCCTCGAAGGTCTTGCGCACGCCGTGCACCTCGAGCGCGGGGATGGTGGCGCCGTCGGTACTGGTCGCACTGGCTGTGGTCATGGTCACTCTCCTTTGGTTGCTGCACTTGAGAACGTATCGGAATCACCGGGCGCCGTGGCGATCGTGCGGGTGCTCGCGAGGATCTTGAAGGCCGTCACGGGCGTGTCGCGCCCCTTCACCAGCTGCGCGTCCAGCGCCACGGCGTCGATCACGCTCGAGAGGGCGCGCATCGTCGCTTCGGAGAGCACCGTCTCGCCGGCCGAGGCCAGTTGCTGGAGGCGCTGGGACATGTTGACGGTGTCGCCCACCAGCGTGTACTCGAGCCGCTCCTCCGAGCCGAGCAGGGCCGCGGCGACCTCGCCGGTCGAGAGCCCGAGGCCCAGGCCGAATTCGGGCAGCCCCTCGAGGGTCCAGCGCACGTTGATCTCGTTCTGCAAGGTGTGCATGCCCGAAGCGGCGGCCACCGCCCGGTCGGCGTGGTCGGCCTGCGAGGCCGGCGCACCGAACACCGCCATCACCGCGTCGCCGACGAACTGCATCACCGTGCCCCCCTCACCGAGTATGGCCCGGTTCATGGCCGCGCGGTGGGTGTTGAGCTGCCCGGCCAACTGGCTGGGGTCGGCGTGCTCGGCAATGGCCGAGTAGGAGCGGATGTCACTCATCAATATGGTGACCTCCATCCGTTCGGTCTCGCCGATGTGGCGACCCTCCATGCGCAGCTTCTCGGCGATCCCGCCCGGCAGCAGGCGCGACAGCGTCTCGCCCTGCTCCTCGCGGTCGACGATGGCCTGGTGCAGCAGGCGCAGTTGGTGCAGGGCGCCCTGGTTCCCGGCGGTGGCGCCCTGGGCCAGCTTCAAGAAGACGGCCTCCACCTCGGCGTCGATGGCCTGGGCCGACAGGCCGCGCGCGACGGCGATGGCCTTGATGGGCTTGCCCTCGGCGATCATGGCGAGCAGCTCCTCCTCGGGGCCGCTCAGGTCGGCGCTCGAGGTCACCGGTCGCACCAGCGCCTCGACGATCGAGGGGTCGAGGGCCGTGCCGCCGGTGGCGACGGTGCGGATCGCCTCGATCAGCTGGTTGCCCTCGGCGATGTGGTCCTTGAGGAGGTAGCCGTAGCCGGCCGAACCCTCGGCCAGCAGCGCGACGGCGTACTCGGGGTCGTCGTACTGCGACAGGATCACCACGCCCGTGCCGGGGTGGCGCTTGCGCACCTCCTTGGCCGCGTCGATGCCCTCGCGGTTGAACTGGGGCGGCATGCGGATGTCGGTGACGAGCACGTGGGGCTGGGCCTGCGTGGCGCCGGCGACGGTGCTCTCGAAGTCCTCGCCGACGCCCACCACGGCCAAGTCGGCGTGGCGGTTGATCAGCGCGCGCACGCCCTCGCGCACGATGAGATTGTCGTCGGCGAGGAAGACGGTGATCACCCCCGGCGGGACCTGCGTGTCGCTCATGGGGTTACTCTTGCAGCCGCGGGCCCGTCAAGCAAAGGGGGCAGCCCCCCAGATTGATGGGGGTGCCAGGCTCACCGCCCGAGCGCCAGCCAGCCACCTTGGCGAGGCGAGTGCGGTGTCTGATGATGGTCGAAACGAGCGAAAGGATGGCCCCATGAGATTCGAAAGTTCTGTCACGTCGCTGTCGTGGATTCCCTCCGAGGCGATCGAGGGCGCCACCCGACTGCCCTTCGACGTCGGCATGGCCCACTACGACCCACCGCCGCCCGACGTGTTGGGCAGCCTCGACGAGCTGCGCGCCGCCGACCGGTTCCGCTTCGCCAATCGCCTGGCGGCGTGGATCGAGGTGCGCTCCTCCGGCGAAGTCGCCGGCGCCGGCTACTCGGCCGGCGGCCAGATCGGCAGCACCACCGTGCGCCTCGGCGGGCTGAGCCACGTCTTCCAGGCCGTGGCCCTGCCCGACATCCAGCGCGAGCCCGAGTACGGCGACGGCTGGGTGCGCTTCTCCCAGACCGCCGGCGGGCGCACCGGCATGCCGGCGCCGCGCACGGTGCGACGGGCCCCGTTCATCCAGTGGCAGGCCCCGCTGGCCTGGACGACGCTCAGCCTGACCCTGCGCGTCAACGGCGAGGCCCACTACGAGCTCACGGGCGCGAGCCGCTTCCCGCGCCACTGGGTCTACGACCACCAGGGCCAGCTCATCAACAAGTCGGGCCTCATCGACTTCAACGACTGGTACCGCAAGTCCTTCGGCAAGCACACGCCCTGGGGCGAATCGGAGTCCGAGGCCTTCGTCACGGTCGTCGAGACGGCGCTCGAACGTTCGCTCTCGAAGCAACTCATGAGCGGCGCGGCCAAACCTAAGATACTGAAGATCGGCAAGGGCTCGAGCCTGGTGCGCCAGGGGGAGAAGGGAACGGACGTGTACCTGATTCTCGACGGCGTCGCGCGCATCGAGGTCGACGGGCAACGCCTGGCCGAGTACGGTCCGGGCGCCCTGCTGGGCGAGCGCGCGCACCTTGAGGGCGGCACGCGCACCTCGTCGATCGTGGCGGTGACGAACTGTCGCGTCGCGTCGGTGCCGGGCGAGGCGCTCGACCGCGAGGCCTTGGAAGAGCTCTCCAGCGGACATCGTCGCGAAGAGACGGGCGCGGGCTGACCGCGTGCGGGTCCACTTCTTGGGCGTACGAGGCTCGACGCCGGCTCCGGGGCCTGAGTTCGTGCGCTACGGGGGACATACGTCGTGCCTGGCGATCGTGCGCGACGGCGAGGACGTGCCCGCACTGCTGCTCGACGCCGGCACCGGCATCCGGCGCGCGACGTCACTGTTGGGCGCGGGGGCCTTCGACGGCACCATCCTGCTGACCCACCTGCACTGGGACCACGTGCACGGGCTGCCCTTCTTCAGCGGCGGCGACCGCGACGACAGCCGCGTCGACGTCTACCTGCCCGACCCCCAGGACGGGACGTCGGCCGTCGAACTGCTCTCGCGCGGCATGTCGCCGCCGCACTTCCCGGTGCGCCCCGACGAGTTGCGCGGACGCTGGACGATCTCGAACCTCTCTCCCGGCCAGCACCAGTTCGAGGGCTTCGAGGTCGTCGCGCACGAGATCCCCCACAAGGGCGGGCGAACGTTCGGCTACCGGGTGAGCGACGGCCACTCGACGATCACCTACATGCCCGACCACTACCCGAGCTCGCTGGGCGACGGACCGGACGGCTGGGGCGAGTACCACCCCGCTGCGCTGGCGCTCGCGCGCAACAGCGACGCCCTGATCCACGACGCGCAACTGGTCGGCGAAGAGTTGGCGGCCGAGGCGTGGTTCGGCCACGCGGCCAGCGAGTACGCCGTGGCGCTCGCACGCCACGCCGGTGCTCAGCGGGTCGTGCTCTTCCATCACAAGCCCGACCGCACCGACGACGCGCTGGACGAGATCGCGCTGCGCTTCGAGGACGACACTGCGGTGCTCCTCGCCACGCAGTCGACGGTGCTCGAGCTGTGAGTGTGAGCTCGACGTCGCTGCTCGACGTCGCGGTCGTCGGCTCGGGGCCCAACGGCCTGGCCGCGGCGCTCGTGCTGGCGCGCGCCGGACTGCGTGTCGAGGTCTTCGAGGGGGCCGAGAGCCCCGGCGGGGGCTGTCGCACGCAGGAGCTGACGCTGCCCGGGTTCCACCACGACGTCTGCTCGACGATCCAGTCGATGCTGCCGCTCTCGCCCTTCTTCGCCGGCGTCGACCTCGAGCGGCTCGGGGTGCGCCTTCGCACACCGGACATCGCCTTCGCCCACCCCCTCGACGGCGGGCGGGTCGCTTACGTCGAGGGCTCCGTCGAGCGCACGGCGCAGGGCTTGGGCGTCGACGGCGCCGCCTACACGCGCCTGATGGAACCCCTGGTGCGCCACTCGGCGACGATCGTGCCCAACGTGCTCGCGCCGTTGCGTTCTGTGCCGAAGAGCCCGCTGTCGATGGCCCGCTTCGCGCTCGCCGGCCTGCCCGCGGCGACAAGATTGGCCCGGCGATTCTCGAGTGACGAGGCCAAGGCCCTCTGGGCCGGCGTCTGCTCGCACGCCATGTTGCCCCTCGACGCCCCGGTGACGGCGGCCTTCGGGATCTTCCTCACCATCACGGCCCACGTGGGCGGTTGGCCGGTCGTCGAGGGCGGCAGCGCGCGGCTGATCGAAGGTCTGGTCGCGGCCCTTAACGAAGCCGGCGGCGAGGTGCACACCGGTCGGTGGATCCGCTCCCTGCATGACCTGCCCCCCGCGCGCGCGACGCTCTTCGACACGTCGCCCGAGACCCTCGTCGCGGTGGCGGGCAACCGTCTGGGACCGCGCTACAAGCGCGAGCTCGCGAGGTTTCGCTACGGGCCGGGGACCTGCAAGGTCGACTGGGCCCTGTCGGGACCGGTGCCGTGGACGGCGCCCGAGTGCCATCGGGCCGGCACCGTGCACGTGGGCGGGAGCTTCCACGAGGTGGTCGGCGCCGAGGGCGACGTGGCGGCCGGGAAGCACCCCGAGCGGCCCTACTGCCTCGTCGTGCAGCCGAGCATCATCGACACCACGAGGGCGCCGCAGGGCGAGACGACCCTGTGGGCCTACTGCCACGTTCCCAACGGCTCGAACCTGGACATGACGTCGCGCATCGAGGCCCAGATCGAACGGTTCGCGCCGGGCTTCAGGGACCTCATCCTCGCGCGTTCGACCATCACGGCCGAGCAGAGCGCGGCGCACAACCCCAACTACGTCGGCGGCGACATCAACGGCGGCGCGGGCAACCTGCGCCAGACGGTCTTTCGCCCGACCATGCGCTGGAACCCGTACCGCACCGGCACCGACGGGATCTACCTCTGCTCGGCCTCGACGCCCCCGGGCGGGGGAGTGCACGGCATGTGCGGCGTCGGCGCGGCCCACGCGGTGCTCGACGACCTCGAGGTCGACCGCGAGACCTAGCCGAGAGCGCGTGACGCTCGACCGAGACGGTCCTTTCGCTGTGGTGGTACTACGACGTCGGCAGGTGGGTTGGCTGCCTTGGAAGAGGCGACTGGCAACGTGAGACTTTGCTCGAGGCCGCGAACGGGTCGTGGCGCACGAGGGTGGTGACGTGAATCTGGCTCTTGCCGTGGCGTGGTACCGCTATCGGGCGAGCTTTCGACGACGGCTTTCGAGCTATCTGAGCGTGATGCTGCTGGTCGCGCTGGTCGGGGGCTTGGCGCTGGCGTCCCTCGCCGGCGCACGGCGCACCGATTCGTCGTTTGCGGTGTACCTGGCGAGCACCCATCCTTCGACCGCGGCTCTCTTCAGCCGCTACGACGATCCACAACTGGGAATGAACACCGGCTACAACGCCGCTCTGCAAAAGAAGATCGCGCACCTTCCCTTGGTCGTGCGCAGCGCCACCGCCATCATCTTCGACGCCAATATTGACAAGAGCAGCATCAAGGGCGTCCACGACCATCTCGGCCCGGGGGAGGAGCCACCGGCCTTTCTTGGCAGTCTCAACGGCGAGTTCTCGAGCGTCGACCGTGTCACCTTGCTCGCGGGAAAGCGACCGAGTCCGTCGTCGCGCGACGAGGCGATGATGAACGCCCAGGCGGCCAGGGAATATGGACTGCACATCGGCTCGGTGATCGACATCCCCCTGTACACGGACGTGGCGATCAATTCGCCCAAGAACTTCCCGCCCTTTCTGATCGCCAAGGTCACGATGGTCGGTGAGTTCGAGGCGAGCCGCGACGTGATCGAGAGCGACATCTCGGCCCTCGGTTCGAGCGCGATCATCTTCTCCCAGGGCCTCACTCGCGAGCTTGCCCCGAAGTGCTCCACCGGCACCGAGACGTTCCTGATCATCAAGGGGGGTGACGTCAACGCCACACGGGTGCTCAAGGAGGTGGGCCAGTTCGACCCGATCGCTCAGCACTTCCCGGCCGAGATCACCTCGAGCTTCTTGCCCGTCGCGCAACAGTCGATCTCGCCGGAGGCCATCGCGCTGGGGATCTTCGGCGCCGTCACCGCGTTGGCCACCGTGCTGATCGCCGGATTGATGATCGGGCGGCTCCTGCGCGTGGGCGCGGATGAACTCGACACCATTCGCGCCCTGGGCGCCTCGCGAGCGATGATGCTGCTCGACGGTCTCCTCGGCGTGCTCGGGGCGGTCGTGGTGGGTTCGCTGCTCGCCGTCGTCGTGGCGGTGCTGCTCTCGCCGATCGCCCCGCTGGGGTCCGTGCGTCACGTCTACCCGGATCGCGGCATCGCCTTCGACTGGACCGTGCTCGGGTTCGGGTTCGTGGCGTTGGTGGCCGTGATGGGACTGCTCGCTCTCGTGCTCGGCCGGCGCGAAGTGCGCCGGGCTACCACCGATCGCCGTTCACCGCCGTTCAAGCGAGAGAATCGCGTGATCCGATCGATGGCCAACTCCGGATTGCCGATCTCGGCGGTGACGGGGATTCGCTTCGCCCTCGAGCCGGGGCGCGGGCGTAGTTCCGCGCCGGTTCGTTCGGCCGCCTTCGGCGCGGTCTTGGCCGTCGGCGTCTTGGTGGCGACAGTGACCTTCGGCGCGAGTCTCGATAGTCTCGTCTCGCATCCGGCGCTGTATGGATGGAACTGGGACTACGCCCTCCTGTCCGGCTTCGGCGGGGCCGAGGACCTTCCGGGCCCGCAGGTGGCCAAGTTCCTTGACCATGATCGCGACATCTCGCAGTGGTCAGGCGTCTACATCACCAAGTCCACCCTGGACGGTCAGGCGGAGAACGTCATCGCCGAGAATCCCGGCGCGTCCGTGCAGCCGCCGATCCTGACCGGCCACGGCCTCGAAGCGGCCAACGAGGTCGTGCTCGGCACGGCCACCCTGCATTCGCTGCACGCGAAGTTGGGCGGCACCGTAAAGTTCGATAACGGTGCCTCGAAGCCATTGACGTTGCGCGTCGTCGGCACGATGACGACACCCGCGATCGGCAACAACGCGGGACTGGGTAACGGTGAGCTCGTCGCTTCGAGCGACTTCCCGACCGCCCTGCTGAATATCCAGAGCTCGACGATTCCCGGTCCCAACGCGATTCTCGTGCGGATTCGTTCGGGGGTCTCGCCACGCGACGCACTTCGCTCGCTCGAGTTGGTCAACTACGAGGTGAACCACGTCCCCAACGCGCAGGGATCCGGGGGTGGCGTCGTACCGGTGCTGCGTCCCGCGGAGATCGTGAACTTCAGGTCCATGGGCACGATCCCGACCCTGCTCGCGTCCGGTCTCGCCGCGGGTGCGGTCGCCGCGCTCGGCCTGACGCTCACGGCGTCGGTACGACGGCGTCGCCGTGATCTCGCGTTGCTCAAGTCCATGGGCTCCACGCAGCGCCAACTGGCCACGTCGATCGCCTGGCAGTCGAGCGTGGCGGCGCTGATCGGTTGCGTGGTGGGCATCCCGATCGGCGTCGTGGTGGGCCGCGAGCTGTGGATCTCCTTCGCGACGGGTATCAACGCGGTGCCCACTCCCACCGTGCCGGTGCTGACCCTCGTCCTGGTCGGGGTGGGCGCCATGTTGTTCGCCAATTTGGTCGCGGCCGTTCCGGGACGGATCGCCGCGCGTACCTCGACGGCGCTGGTGCTGCGGGCCGAATGACGCTCATAGCGGGCCGTCGAGAGCGGCGAAGCGTAGTGGTAGTACGAACGAAGTTGGTGCGCAGACCACCCGAGGTGGCGAGGGACGTCGCGCGAAACTAGAGGGTGAACACCGCGCTCGCGCTAGGGGGAGTGTTGTCCAGCACACACATCATGGATATCGCGTGGTACCGGTTTCGGGTGACGTTTCGTCGTCGCCTGACCAGCTACCTCTCCGTGGTGCTGCTCATTGGCCTGGTCGGCGGGTTGGCCATGGCGTCGATCGCGGCCGCCCGTCGCACGCAGTCGTCGTATCCGACCTTCATGGCGAGCACCAACCCCTCCGACGTGACGATGGCCGCGTACGACCAGGCGACCGAGGGCGGACCGGGTCCCGACCTGACCAAGAAGATCGCCGCCCTGCCCGGCGTCACGTCAGTGCGCACCGGCTTCACACCGCCGCTCGTGCCGCTCACGCGAGCGGGGGTGCCGCGCCTATCGACGCTGGGCTACATCGAGACCGCGGGAAGCGTCGACGGACTCTTCTCTCGACAGGACAAGCTGGCCTTCACCCAAGGACACGCCGCCAACCCGAAGCGGCCGGACCAGATCGTCATGACCGCCACCGCCGCGCGCGCCTACGGCGTGCGCGTCGGCGACGTGGTGCCCATGGGCCTCTACCTGCCGGCCCAGGAGAACGCGGCCGGTTTCGGCACAGCCGCGGTCAAGCCCGCGTTGGTGCTGCACATGACAGTCGTGGGCATCGCCGTCTTGAACACCCAGGTGGTGCAGGACGGCGTCGACCAGGTGTACGGCTTCGTCTTCACCTCCCCGGCCCTCAACAAACTGCTGACCGCCGAGGTGAAGAGTCTCCCCCCTTCGTTGTACGACGTCCAGTTCGCCAACGGTGACGCGACCATCGCCAAGGACGAGCACGAACTCCAGAGTGCCGTCCCGCCCGGCATCGCCACCGAGTACCACGTCACCTCCCAAGTCGTCTCGACGACGGAACTCGCGATCAAGCCCGAGTCGGTGGCGCTCGGCGCCTTCGGCGTCATTGCGGCGCTGGCCTGCCTCGTGCTGGCGGCCCAGGCGATCTCCCGTCTGTTCCAGCGCGGTGAGGAAGACCGTCGTATCGTGCGCTCGCTCGGGGCGAGCCCGGCCGCGATCGTGTTTGAAGACATGCTCGGCGTCGGGGCCTCGGTGGTCGTGGGGACGATCGTCGCCGCGAGCGTCGCCGTCGCGCTGTCGCCGCTCGCGCCCATCGGACCGGTGCGGTCGGTCTATCCCGACCGGGGCATTTCGTTCGACTGGACGGTGCTGGGCGTTGGTTGCGCGGCGTTGGTGGTGGTGCTCGCGGCCGCGGCCTTGGCCCAGTCCGTGCGGACCACACCTCACCGCCGTCCGCAACGACGGCTTGCGGTTCGACCGTCCAACGTCGTGCGCGTGCTGCGGGCGGCGGGCATGTCCGTCCCGGGCGTCGTTGGCGTGCACTTCGCCTTCGAGCGCGGACGGGGCCGCACCGCCGTGCCGGTGCGCTCCGTGCTGGTCGGCACCGTCTTCGCCGTCGCTATGGTCGTGTCGACCCTCACGTTCGCCAGCGGCCTCAGCACCCTCGTGTCGCACCCCGCGCTGTATGGATGGAACTTCAGCTACGCGCTCAATCCCACGAACTCCGTCCCACCCAAGGCGCTGACCCTACTCGACCACGACCCGGACGTGGCCGCCTGGGGCGGGTACGACTATACCGACGCCCAGATCGACGGACAGACCTTCCCGCTGCTCTTGATGGCGAACCACGAGAAGGTCTTCCCGCCGCTGCTGGCCGGCCACGAGGTCGACGGGAACGACCAGGTCGTGTTGGGCGCGCAGACGATGGCCGAACTGCATAAGCAGATCGGCGACACGGTGGACATCAGTTACGGCACGAAGGCTGACGCGCCGATCTTCGTTCCTCCTACGCCACTCACGATCGTCGGCACGGCGACGTTACCGGCGATCGGCTACTCCACGTTCATCGCGGAGCACACCTCCATGGGCACCGGCGCCGTCGTCTCGCTCGGCATGCTGCCCACGGCGATGGCCAAGGCCATCAGCAATCCGGACCCGAATCTCAACGGCCCCGAAGGGGTCTTCGTGCGATTGAAGCCCGGGGTCGCGGCGTCGGCGGGCAAGGCCAATCTGGAGGTGATCGCCCGCGCGGCCAACAAGGTATTCGCCGCCGACAAGAACGCGACCGGCAACAGCGTCACCGTGCTGGGTGTCGTGCATCCGGCCCAGATCGTGAACTATCGAACCATTGGCTCGACGCCGGTGATACTGGCCCTCGGACTGGCCCTCGGAGCGATCGTCGCCCTCGGACTCACCCTCACCTCATCGGTTCGTCGACGTCGCCGCGACCTCGCGCTCCTCAAGACCCTCGGCTTCACCCAACGCCAGCTCTCGGCGGCGGTCGCGTGGCAGGCCACCGTGGACGCCGTGGTCGGCATCGTGATCGGGCTGCCGCTCGGCATCGTCATCGGTCGCGAACTGTGGATCCTGTTCGCGCGCAACATCAACGCCGTGCCCGACGCCACGGTGCCGGTGATCTCGGTCCTGCTCGTGGCGATCGGCACGCTGGTCTTCACCAACCTGGTGGCGGTGCTGCCGGGGTTGAGCGCCGCGCGCACGTCGACGGCCCTGGTGCTGCGCGCCGAGTGACAAGGCCCCTGGACCTGATCCCAGGTGGTGGTACCACACGGTTCATTGGTGGGCTGACTGCCTGTGTCGCCGGGGCCGGTTCGGCCAGACTGCCACTACTAGATGTCGTCGCACTATGAGGGGAGCCGTGCCGTGAGGGGCCACGCCGTCTATCTCGCCTGGTACCGACTGCGCGCCACCCTGGCGCGCGACGCGGGCGCGTACCTGAGCGTCGTGCTGCTGATCGGACTGGTCGGCGGCATCTCCATGGCGTCGCTCGCCTCGGCGAGGCGCACCCAGTCGTCCTACCCCACGTTCCTCGCCTCGACCAACCCCTCGGACCTCACGATGGCCGTCTACAACGCCCAGGCGAACGGGGGACCGGGACCGTCGTTGACCAAGGAGATCGCTCGCCTGAGTGACGTCCAGCGGGTGCGCGCGCTGGTCTCGCCGCCGACCGTGCCGCTCGACTCGCGCGGCGCGCCCCGTCTCAGCACGCTCGGCTACGTCGTCTCACTGGGTAGCCCCGACGGCCTGTTCCTGGATCAGGACCGCCTCGCCGTCTTCGCCGGGCGCAACGCCAATCCGAGACGGGTGAACGAGGTCACGATGACCGCCTCGGCGGCTCGCATCCTCGGCGTGCGCTTGGGCGGCACGCTGCCCCTCGGTCTCTACACCAGTGCGCAGCTGGGCCTGTCCGGTTTCGGAACGCCGAAGGTGAAGCCGGTGATGCGTACGCTCGCGAAGGTCGTCGGCATCGTCAATCTCAACAGCGAGATCGTCGAGGACGGTGTCGACGAGCAGTACGGTTTCGTCTTCGTCACGCCGGCTTACCTGAAGGAGGCGTTCGTGCGGTCGCCCGGTCACGAGACGCCCGCGCTGTACGACATCCAGCTCAAAGCGGGTCAGATGAGTATCCCAGAGGCGGAAAACAAGCTGGTCGATCTCGTCCCGGCGCACTTCACGTACGAGTTCCACGTCACCTCTCGCGTGACCTCTGAGGTCGAGCTCGCGATCAAGCCCGAGTCGGTGGCCCTGGGCGCATTCGGCGTGATCGCGGCGCTGGCCTGTCTGGTGCTGTCGTCCCAGGCGATCGGACGGCTGCTACGCCGCGGTGACGACGAGCGCGACGTCATGCGCTCGCTCGGGGCCAGTCCGGCCGACAACGTCGCCGACGGTCTGCTGGGTGTCGCCGGCGCCATCGTGCTCGGTTCGCTCGTGGCCCAACTCGTCGCCCTGTCGCTCTCACCGCTCGCGCCGCTCGGCCCGGTGCGGGCGGTCTATCCGTCGCGCGGACTTTTCGTTGACTGGACCGTGCAGGGCCTCGGTCTGCTCGTGCTGTTGGTCGGCCTCGGGGCCATGGCGCTCGCGGTGTCGCTGCGCGCGCAGCGCCAGCGGGTTCAACGATCTCACCAGGTCGTGACACGTCCCTCGAGTGTCGTGCGCGCAGCCCAGGCGGCGGGACTGAGCAGCGCGGGCGTCGTGGGCGTGCACTTCGCCGTCGAGCCGGGACGGGGTCGCACCGCGGTGCCCGTGCGATCGGTGATGTTCGGCACGGCGCTGGCGGTGACGATGGTCATCGCCACGGTCACGTTCGCGAGCGGACTGGGCACGCTCGTATCGCACCCGGCCCTCTACGGCTGGAACTGGAACTACGCGCTCAATCCCACCAACGACGTCCCGCCGTCGGCCCTCGCGGCGCTCCAGCACGACCCTGACGTCGCCGCGTGGTCCAGCGTCGACTACACCGACGCCGAGATCGACGGCGAGACCTTTCCGATCCTGTTGATGTACAACAACGCCAAGGTGGCGCCGCCGATCCTCACGGGCCACGAGGTGCGGGCCGACAACCAGATCGTCCTGGGCGCCGCGACGATGCAGCAGCTGCACAAGCAGCTGGGCGACACCGTGGTCGTCAGCTACGGCAGCTCCGGGGACGCCCCGGCCTACGTGCCGCCCACGACCTTGACCATCGTCGGCACCGCGACGCTGCCCGCCGTGGGTTACTCCAGCTTCGTCGCGGAGCACACCTCGATGGGCACCGGCGCCATCGTGCCTTACGGCATCCAACCGCGGGCCATGCAGGCGACCTTCCACAGTCCCGACCCGAACCTGAACGGGCCGGAGCTGGTCTTCGTGCGGATGCGCCCCGGGGTGGCCGCCGGCGCCGCGAAGGCCAACCTGCAGGCCATCGCCCGCCGAGCCGACAAGCTCTTCTCCGCCGATCCGCACGCCACCGGCAACACGCTCGACGTGCTCGGTGTCGAACGGCCGGCGCAGATCGTGGACTACCGCTCGACCGGATTCACGCCGGTGATCCTCGCGGGCGGCCTCGCGCTCGGCGCGATCGTCGCGCTCGGCCTGACGCTGGGCTCCTCGGTCCGGCGACGCAAGCGCGACCTGGCGCTGTTGAAGTCGTTCGGTTTCACCCGGCGTCAGCTGATGTCGGCCATCGGGTGGCAGGCGAGCGTGGACGCCGTGGTGGGCGTCGTCGTGGGGGTGCCGCTGGGCGTCGTGCTCGGTCGCGAGCTCTGGACCCTCTTCGCGCGCAGCATCGACGCGGTGCCCGACGCCACCGTGCCCGGACTCGTGGTGGCGCTCGTTGCCGTGGGCACGCTGGTCTTCGTCAACCTCGTGGCGGTGCTACCGGGGCTGAGCGCCGCGCGCACGTCGACGGCGCTCGTGCTGCGGGCCGAGTAGGGACGACGCGTGCGACACCGTGCACTCGCTGATCGCCTCGCCTGGTTGGCGTGCGAAGGGCACGTCGCGTGAACGGCCGAGCGTTGACGCTCGCCTGGTACCGATTCCGCGCGACATTACGCGTCCGGCGCGCCGGGTACCTCGCGGTGGTGCTGCTCGTCGCCCTGGTGGGCGGCGTCGCCATGGGGGCGTTGGCCGGCGCCCGCCGAACGGAGTCGGCCTTCCCCCGTTACCTCGCCAGCACCCACGCCACCGCCTTCCAGGCCGACATCTGGAACCTGGGCGAGTCGCTGAACGGCCCGGCGACGACGAGCATCGCGCGTCGCCTCGGTCACCTCGCGGGCGTCGTGCGGGTGACGAGCGCGCCGTCGCTGTTGATGGTGCCCGTCAATAAGGACGGCCAGGCCCCGCCGTCCGACGCCGCGATCTACGGCAGCGAGGTGAACATCGTGGGCAGCGTCGCCGGGATGTACTTCCGCTCCGACCGGGTCAGCGTCATCAGCGGACGATTGGCCGATCCCCGTTCGACGAGGGAGATGGACGCGACGGCCGCCGCCGCGTCCATCCTGGGCTGGCACGTCGGTGAGACCATCAGGTTCGCGGACATCACCCCGGCCGAGGCCGAGTCGGGGACCTTCGTGCCCTCGGCGGCCGACGCCAAGTCGGTGGTCTCCGTGAAACTCGTGGGGCTCGTGGTGTTCGCCACGCAGGTCGCCCACGACGAGGTGGACCGTTATCCGTCCGACGTCTTGATGACCCCGGCGCTGACGCGTGAACTGCGCTCGTCGACGACCCTGCCGCTCTACGGCTTCGTGCTCAAGAACGGCGCGCGCTCCGTCACCGCGGTGCAGAACGAGATCATCAAGGTGCTGCCCAAGTCGACGGTGTACGCCTTCCACGACACCTCGACCGTGCTCGGTCAGGTGCAGCGCGCCAGCCGGCCCGTGGCGATCGCGCTGGGCGTCTTCGGCCTGATCGCCGCCCTGGCCGTCCTGCTGATCGGCGGGCTCACCATCGCCCGTCGACTCTGGGCCGACAGCGCCGACGTCGACATCCTTCGAGCGCTCGGCGCCGACTCGGTCAGCGCCACCGCGGAGGCGACGCTCGGCCTGCTCGGGGCCGTGGTGCTGGGCGCCCTGCTCGCGGCGGCGGTGGCTCTGCTGATCTCTCCCTTGACGCTGCTCGGTCCGATACGCGACGTCGAACCGTCGCCCGGCTTCAGCGCCGACTGGACCGTGCTGGGTACCGGCGTCGCGGTCATCGTGCTCGCACTGGGTCTGCTCACCATCGTGCTCGCCTTTCGACGGGCCCGGCGCTCGGGCTCGCGGGGCCAGGAGCCCGTCGTGCGAGACTCGGCCGTCGTGACGGCGGCCTCGAGGGCCGGACTGGCGCTGCCGGCCCTGGTCGGAGTGCGCTTCGCGCTCCAGCGCGGCCGGGGCCGCACCTCGGTGCCGGTGCGCTCGGTGCTGGTGGGCTCGGTACTGGCCGTGCTGGTCGTGACGGCAACGGTCACCTTCGCCAACAGTCTGCGCGTGCTCAACGCCAGTCCGGCGCTCTACGGCTGGAACTGGAACTACGCCATCGACACCGGGGCCGGCGGCAGCGTGCCGCCGATCACGTCGACGCTGTTGGGCCGGGACCGTGACGTGGCGGCGTGGACCGGCTTTGACTTCGGCGACGTCCAGATCGACGGCCAGACCGTGCCCGAGCTGGACGGCCCCGCGCACGCCCCGTTCGGCCCGCCGCTGCTCGCCGGCCACGCGCTCGACGGCCCGCACCAGGTGGTCGTCGGAGCCGCCACGCTCGCGGCGCTGCACAAGAAGCTCGGCGACACCGTCTACATCAGCTACGGCACCAAGCAGAACGCGCCGATCTACGTGGCGCCCACCGCCCTCAAAATCGTGGGCGTGGCCACGTTCCCGGCCATCGGCACCCCGGGGACCCTGCATCCCTCGATGGGCACGGGCATCCTCTTCGATACCGCCTTCGAGCCGCCGGCCTTCGCCAAGGCCATCAGATCGCCCGACAAGAACTTGGACGGCCCGGCGATCGTGGTGGTGCGGCTCAGGAACGACGTCTCGGCCGCGGCCGGCCTCGCGTCGCTGCGGCGCGTCACCGCGCAGACCAACAAGGCGCTCCAGGCCGACCCGAACTCCGAGGGCGACGCGACGTCGGTGGTAGGGGTGCAGCGGCCGGCCGAGATCGTGGCCTACCAGGCCACGGGCGCGGCGCCCTCGCTGCTCGCTCTGGCGCTCGTGGCCGGCGCCGTCGCGGCGCTCGGGCTGGCCCTGGCCAGTTCGGTCCGTCGCCGGCGACGGGAACTGGCGCTGCTCAAGGCCTTCGGCTTCACCCACCGCCAACTGGCGACGGCCGTTTCGTGCCAGGCCTCGCTCTGCGCTCTGGTCGGGGCCGTGCTCGGCGTGCCGCTCGGGATCTTGTTGGGCCGCTGGCTGTGGACCCTGTTCGCGCGCGAGATCTACGCCGTGCCCGAGCCGTCGGTGCCGGTGGTGTCGATGTTCGTGATCGTGCTCGGGGCGCTGGTCCTGGCCAACCTCGTGGCCGCGATTCCCGGTCGGATCGCGGCGCGGACGTCGACGGCACTGGTGCTGCGCGCCGAATGACGTCGCAGGCCTAGAGCGGTGCGGCCCTCGGGTCCACGGCGTTTCGCGCCGGTGATCGTCCCATCGCGAACGGGCTGTTCGGCGGTGCCGACTCCGTCGAT
Organism: Acidimicrobiales bacterium; assembly: GCA_050010495.1. Classification (GTDB taxonomy): domain Bacteria; phylum Actinomycetota; class Acidimicrobiia; order Acidimicrobiales; family RAAP-2; genus RAAP-2. The sequence goes on along the minus strand of JBEKKW010000007.1, from coordinate 7,044 downwards.
CAGTCGATGGCGAACGGCGCGTCGGGGCGCCACTACCTACACTGGTCCTGATATTGGGTGGCTTATGGTTGAGGTGGCGGCGAAGTACGGTACGGCCGGTCCCGGCGATCGGGCCGGGGTAGGGGGGCGTTCGTTCGTGCGGGGAGATCTGACGTGCACGGGACCAGGCGATGACGGACCTCGCCCGGGTGGCCGCCAACGATCGTGGATCCGTGACTGATCTTCGCCACGCCACGACGCAGGACGACGTGACGCTGGGCATCTCGTTGCGCGCGATCACCAAGCGCTTCGGCGCGAGCGTGGCCGTCGACGGCGTCGACCTCGACGTGCGCCGCGGCGAGTTCTTCACGATGCTCGGACCGTCGGGATCGGGCAAGACGACGCTGCTGCGCCTGATCGCCGGCTTCGAGATACCCGACGCCGGGTCGATCTTCCTCCAGGGCAAGGACGTGACGGGGCTGCCGCCGTACCAGCGTGACGTCAACACGGTCTTCCAGGACTACGCGCTCTTCCCGCACTTCAGCGTCGAGGACAACGTCGCCTACGGGCTGCGCGTGCGCCAGGTGGGGCGCGCCGAGCGGACCGAGCGGGTGGCCGCGGTCTTGGCGATGGTGCACATGGACGAGTTCGCCACGCGCAAGCCGGCCCAACTCTCGGGGGGCCAGCGCCAGCGCGTCGCGCTGGCGCGCGCCATCGTCAATGAACCGGACGTGCTCTTGCTCGACGAGCCGCTCGGCGCGCTCGACCTCAAGCTGCGCCAGGAGATGCAGGTCGAGCTCAAGCGCATCCAGCGCCAGGTCGGCATCACCTTCATCTACGTCACCCACGACCAGGAGGAGGCCCTCACGATGAGCGACCGGCTCGCGGTCTTTCGCGACGGGCGCATCGAACAGGTCGGCCCGCCCGCGGACGTCTACGAGCAGCCGGCGACCGAGTTCGTCGCCTCCTTCGTGGGCACCTCGAACGTCATCCAGACGGGCGCCGGTCGGGCGGTGCTTCGTCCGGAGAAGATCGAACTGTCCGTGGGGCCCGCTCCGCCCGGCCGCGTCGGGGCGACGGGACGCATCGTCGACGTCGCCTACCTGGGCATGATCACCCGATTCACCGTCGAGCTCGACGGTGGCCGTACCATGAGCGCGGTGCGCCAGAACCGCTCCGCCAGCGACGACCACGAACGGTTGCCGCTCGGCAGCGAGGTCACGATCTCGTGGGACCTCGCCGACGCCTTCCCCTTAGCAGCACCGTCCGCCTCTGAGATTCAGCCCGGACACGAGACAAAGGAGCATCATGAATAGGACACCATTCCTGCGATGGATCGGCGGGGCCGCGGCCGTTGTCTTGCTCGGCCTCTTCGTCGTGCCGATCACCCTCGGCGCGCCGGCCGGCGCCTCGTTGGGCGCGCCGCCGACGCAGAACATCAAGCCGCCGACCTCGATCGGCAAGGGCGAGGGGGCGCTGAACATCATCGCGTGGGAGGGCTACACCCAACCCGAGTGGGTCAAGCCCTTCGAGAACACGACCGGTTGCATCGTCAACGTCAAGTACGCCGGCTCCTCGAGCGAGATGGTGTCGCTCATGGCCAACGGCGGCGGCCACCAGTGGGACCTGGTATCCGCGTCGGGCGACGCCGACCTGCGCCTCATCTACGGCGGGGACGTCAAGCCGATCAACATCAAGCTCATCCCGTCCTGGAGCGAGTTCCAGCCGTTCCTCAAGTCGCCGTCGTTCAACACGATCAACGGCTACCACTACGGGGTCAGTTTCGAGTTCGGCCCGAACGTGCTGCTCTACTCGACCAAGGCCTTCCCGACCGCGCCCACCTCCTGGTCGGTGATCTACAGCTCGAAGTACAAGGGCCGGATCTCGATCCCGGACAACCCCATCCAGATCGCCGACGCGGCGCTGTACCTCGAGTCGGCCAAGCCGAGCCTCGGTATCACCGACCCCTACGAGCTGACCGAGCCCCAGTTCACCGCGGCCGTCAACCTGTTGAAGGCCGAGCACCCGCTGATCAAGAAGTACTGGGACCTGGCGAGCCAGGAGATCTCGCTCTTCCAGAACGGTGAAGTGGTGGTGGGGGCCGCGTGGCCGTACCAGACGAGCACCTTGAAGGCGGCCGGCGCACCGGTCAACGACACCATCCCCAAGCAGGGGGCCACCGGCTGGGCCGACACCTGGATGCTCGCGGCGAACGCCCCGCACCCGAACTGTGCCTACAAGTGGATGGCCTACATGTCCACGCCCAAGATCCAGGCGGAGGACGCCATCAGCTACGGCGAGACGCCGGCCAACACCCTGGCCTGCCCGATCATGAACACGCTGCAAAAGGGCGGCTGCGCGGCGTACCACGCCAATGAGCCGGAGTCGTACTTCAAGACCATCAAGTTCTGGAAGACGCCGCTGACGACGTGCGACAACGGCCAGAACGACTGCGTCGGATTCACGCAGTGGCAACAGGCCTGGACGCAGATCCTGGGATAGCGGTCCATGTCCGTCAACGGAACCCGCCAACGACTGGGGGCGGCGCTGTGGCGCCGCCCCTGGTTGCGTGGGGCCTTCATACTCTCGCCGCCCCTCATGTGGTTCCTGGTGGTGTACATCGCGTCGCTGGTCGCGCTGCTCGCCACGGCGTTCTTCAGCACCAACGAGCTGACGGGCAACATCGTGCACCAGTGGACCTGGTCGAACTTCTCCTTGATCTTCACCCAGTCCGTGTACCACACCATCATCCTGCGCACCGTGCTCATGGCCATCGCGGTCGCGCTGACCGACGCGGCGCTCGCGCTGCCCTTCGCCTTCTTCATTGCCAAGATCGCGCGCCACCGTACCCGCCAGACCTTCCTCGCCCTGGTGCTGCTGCCGTTGTGGGCCAGCTACCTGGCGCGGGTCTACGCGTGGATCAACATCCTCTCGAACCACGGCGTGCTGCCCAGCTTCGAGTCCCACCTCGGACTGCCGGTGACCAACCTGGCCTACACCAACGTCGCGATGTGGATCGTCTTCTCCTACCTGTGGCTGCCCTTCATGATCGTGCCGATCTACGGCGCCTTCGAGAAGGTGCCCGACTCGTTGCTCGAGGCCTCGGCCGACCTGGGGGCCGGCGGGTGGTTCACCTTTCGCAAGGTCCTGCTGCCGATGATCCTTCCCGGGGTCGTGGCGGGTTCGATCTTCACCTTCTCCCTGACCCTGGGTGACTTCATCACGCCGCTGCTGATCGGGGGGTCCAGCTCGAACTTCATCGGCAACGCCATCTACGACAGCGCCATCAACGGCGGGGACCTGCCCTTCGCCGCGGCGCTGGCCTTCGTGTCGATCGCCATCATGGCGATCTACCTCTATCTCGCGCGCCTGGCCGGCGCCTTCGAGGCCCTGTGAAGCTCTCGCGGCTCACCCGGGGCCTCTTCTGCGCCTTCGCAGTGCTGGTGGTGACCTTTCTGCTCGGGCCGTTGCTGGTGATCGTGCTCTTCGCCTTCGACAAGTCCAACGTGCAGTCACTGCCGATCCGGCACTGGACGACCCACTGGTTCGCCATTGCCTACAACGACCCGGCCGTGCGCAGCGCCCTGTGGCTCAGCCTCAAGGCCGGCGTCGCGGCGACGATCATCGCGATGGTCCTGGGGACCCTGGTCGCGTTCGGCATCCACCGGTTCCGGTTCTTCGGACGCGACACGGTCTCGCTGTTCCTGGTGCTGCCCATCGCGCTGCCGGGCATCGTGACCGGTCTGGCCCTGCAGTCGGCTTTCAACATCTCGCACATCCAACTGTCGATCTACACCATCATCGTGGGCCATTCGACCTTCTGCATGGTCGTGGTGTTCAACAACGTCGTGGCCCGACTACGCCGCACGTCGACGACGTTGATCGAGGCGTCGGCCGACCTGGGGGCCCGACCGCTCCAGACATTTCGCCTGGTAACGCTGCCGATGCTCTCGACGGCCCTCATCGCCGGGGCCCTGCTGGCCTTCGCGCTGAGCTTCGACGAGGTGATCGTCACGACGTTCACGGCTGGCGCGCAGAACACGCTGCCGTTGTGGATCTTCGGCGCGATCCTGCGCGGACAGCAGTTGCCCGAGGTGAACGCGGTCGTCGTCGGCGTCCTGCTCTTGACGGCGCTGCCCGTGGCCTACGCGGCCAAGATCGCGAGCGGCGACTCCTCTGAGGTGCTCGGACGGGTGGTCGACACGAAGAAGCCCCTGGAGGGGCTCGCGAGCTGACGCTTTAAGTGAAGTGTCAGCCGAGCGTCGATCTCGCCAATGGAGCCTTCGCCGGGGTCGCAGCGAGTGTTCGCCGGGCGTTGGCACGGGGAGTTGTTCGCCCGTCGCATCCACGGGGTTTCGAGCTCGGCGGTGCCCGCCGCGACTGTCATGCTCGCCCTCGAACTCGCTAACCCGATCGGGCCCCTCCGCTGTGGACGGTGCGGCGTGCGGGCCAGCGCGTAGGGAGCCGCCTAGTTCGTCGTCGACTGGACACTCAAGGCGTGACGGCTAAGAGCGAAGTCTTGGCCCTTCGGTAGTCCATACTGAGATGCGTGGACAGCCCATCTGACGGCGCCCCGAGCGCTCCCTCGGTTGCTACTGACCTGATGCGACGGTCGTCCGACTCCCGGTACGGGCGCTGGGCCTGAAGTTGGTCGCCACTTCGTGAACGACCCTGGAATGATGACCGCAACCGCAGACGCGCTCGAAGAACCGGCGCCATCAGGACGCTTCAGTGCACGGGCCATGTTCTTGTCACTTCTCGGCGTGGCATTCTCAGTGCTGCTGTACTTCTACACGCAAGTATCGATGCTCACCCGTTACGGCGCGAGCATGGGCAGTTTTCGTCTGTTCTACTCGCCCGATCAACTGGCCAACGTGGCCGTCGTCGTGAACGGCGCTCACGGCAACTCGGCCTCGGTCGAGCCCTTCACGGAGACCGGGACGATGGTGGACCCTCATCTCTACTTGACCGTGCTGGGCCGGATCTCGCACTTCATGCACGCCTCTCCGATCGTGGTGTATAACGTCGCGGGCATCGCGCTGCAGATCATGCTCGTGGTTGGACTGTCGATTGGCTTCGTGGTGATCACCCGCAAGTGGTGGGCCGCGTTCCTGGGGGCGGTGCCGTTTCTCCTCGGCACGCTGTCCTTCGTCACTAGTCGCAATTGGTACACGATGCTGACGAGTCACGCCTCGCTGTGGGGGGCGTTCGGTGACTTGTTCGCGCTCAACGGTCAGTCAGCCGGGCTCGCCATCGGTGCGCTCGCGCTCGTATTAGCGCTGGTGGTGGCCACGCGCCGCTTCAGTCCCATCACTTCGACGGTGTGCGCGATTATCGTCGCCGCCGCCATTGGGCTGCTGGCCAACGTCGACACGTACAGCTTCTTCGCCGCGCTCTTCTTCGCGACCTACGGCCTTGGCGTCTACGGGCTCACCTTGGCTCGTACGCGGTGGCCGGCGGCGGGCAGCCTCGCGGCGCTGCTCGCCCTCTTGATCTTGGGCGACACGTTGGCTTCGGCTCTCGGCCGCGTGGCGGTCATCGCGTTGGCACTGATCCCCGCGGTCCCGGGGGTCCTGCTGGCGCTTCGACAGTGGCGAGTCCGGCTTTTTCTTCCCCTAGCGGCCCTCGCGGCGGCTGCGGCCCCCCAACTCATACGGTTCGAAGCGGCCCATCGGTCGGGGGACCCCTTCACGATCTTTCGCGAAGTATCCAGTACCGGCCTCACTGTCACGATCGGCGGTGGTCTCATCTGTGCCGCACCGCTGCTCATCCCGCTGATCGCGATTCTCCTCGCGGGAGTGCACCAAAGGAATCGGTTGTGGGTGGCCTACTCGTCGGGGTCGATGATCGCCTGGTTCCTCATTGCCGCGAACAATCTCTGGGGGGCCAACCAAGAGCCCTACCAGCTGTGGATTGACGGCTTCACCTTGACGGCCTTCACCATCCTGCCTATCGCCGTGGACGTCGCTCGGGCGTACCTGCCGATGAAACGACCCCCGGGCGAGCTGACGGGTAGTTGGTCCTCGAGTGCCGTCACGTGGTTGCTCGCCGCGTCGATCGTCGTGGGACTTCTCTCCACGCTGGACTGGGCCAAGTTCTACAAGTCGCAAGAGGCCCAGTTCTTCTCCATCGGAACCGGGGTGGCGCCCGAGCGGGCCCTGGTGTCGGTCGCGTCGGGCGTGACCAACCGCGACCTCGTGATGACCGACCACTGCATCAACCCCGAGGTCTTCAAGGTCCTCACGGGTGCGCGGGTCGATTTCTACAGCGCGGGCTTCGCGTGGCCCAAGCGGTATCAACAAATAGACGTGGTCAAGGCGACGATGGCGGCGGGCACGACGACCGCGACCGAACTTCGCGCCGCCCGCATCGGCTGGCTCGTCACCGATGGCAGCTGTGCCAATCATTGGTCGTCGAGTTTTTCGAAGCTCCTGTCGCCCGTAAAGCGATCTCGTTACGGCGCCGCTCGCTCCGACGTCGTCACGCTCTGGAAAATCAACACCAACATCGCATTAAAGGGCAAGCGATGATCGTCCGATGACGCCAAACGTTGGCTCACGTTGGTCGCGGGCGGGTCAACGGGTCAGCGGGGAATATCTATATTCGACCGGTCGATTCGACGGGCACATCGAAGAGGTCATTGCCTCCGAGATCGGCGGGGCTCAGAGGCTGCCGCGCGAGAACTCGTGGCACTTGTAGCAGGTGACGTCCGCCTCGGTTGACTCTGTCGCCTTGAGGCCGCACAAGGTGTTGCCCGAGATTCCGGACGACTTGTAGTGCACGTCTTGATTGGCGTCGGGCTCGGCCTTTACCTTCTCGTAAGTCTCCACCAGGATGACTGTACTCACCTGACTCCACGCCAGACCACATTCTCATATGAGTGGTCCACCAAACGGGGCATTAGGCACGTGGAGCGGGTGACGGGGATCGAACCCGCATGGCAAGCTTGGAAGGCTGGAGCTCTACCATTGAGCTACACCCGCGCGTCTCGCAAGACGTGGGCAAGTCTAGGGCACATACCACGATCGACCCCGGCGCGACGCGCACGGACCGATGGGGAATCGC
>JBEKKW010000006.1:0-60449 GCA_050010495.1 Acidimicrobiales bacterium | reverse complement strand
GCATCTCGTAGACGCAACTCAAGTCGCCGGTCAGCGCCTCGACGGCGGCGCGCTGGGAGATGTTCGAGATGTTCGACGTCGTCTGGCTCTGGTAGTTCACGGCCGCCTCCATCACGTCGGGCGGGCCGATCATCCAGCCCACGCGCCACCCGGTCATGGCGTAGGTCTTGGCGACACCGTTGACGACCACCCAGCGGTCGCCGAGCTCCGGTGCGACGACCGGCAACGAGACGAAGCGGGCGTCGCCGTAGACCAGGTGCTCGTAGATCTCGTCGCAGAGCACCCAGACGTCGTGTTGCGCGGCCCAGCGACCGATCGCCGCGACGTCGTCGGGGCGCACCACCGCGCCCGAGGGGTTCGACGGCGAGACGAAGACCAGCAGTCTCGTCCGCGCGGTGCGGGCCGCTTCGAGTTCGTCGACGCCGACGCGGTAGCCGTTCGATTGGCTGGTCATGACCGGGACGGCCCGGGCGCCGGTCAGGTAGACCGACTCGGGGTACGTCGTCCAGTAGGGCGCGGGGATCAGCACCTCGTCACCGGGGTTGAGCAGGGACATGAAGGCCGTGACGACGGCGTGCTTGCCGCCGTTGGTCACCAGCACCTGGCCGGCCGTCGTGACGAGCCCGCTGTCGCGCATGGACTTGGCGGCGATCGCCTCGCGCAGCTCGGGTAGTCCGGCCGTCGGGGTGTACTTGTGGTTGACCAGTTCGTAACAGGCCTTGGCCGCCGCCTCGACGATGTGCACGGGCGTCGGGAAGTCCGGCTCGCCCACCCCGAAGCCGATGACCGGCTTGCCGGCGGACTTGAGGGCCTTGGCCTTGGCGTCGACGGCAAGTGTCGCGCTGGGGGCGAGGCCGCTCAGCAGGGTACTTACTCTACGGCTCATGACTCACTCCGTTCGATTTCCGCAAGAATGTAATTCTATGACCTCACCCGACACCATTCGACTACCCGCCAACCTCCTCCCGCGCGACGGCCGCTTCGGCTCGGGTCCCTCCAAGGTCCGTCGCGAACAGGTCGAGGCGCTGCTCGACGACTCCTCCACGTTCTTGGGCACCTCGCACCGCCAGTCCCCGGTGCGGCGCAAGGTGGGCGAGATACGTGACGGCCTGGCGGCGCTGTTCAACCTGCCCGAGGGCTACGAGGTACTGCTCGGCAACGGCGGCACGACCTGCTTCTGGGACGCGGCGACCTTTCACCTCGTCGACCAGCACAGCCAGCACCTCAGCTTCGGCGAGTTCTCCTCGAAGTTCGCGGCCTGCGTTAGTGCGGCACCGCACCTGAGCGAGCCGGAGATCATCACCAGCGAGGTCGGGTCGCACCCTTACGCCCGGGCCGACGAGTCGGTGGACCTCTACGCGCTGACCCACAACGAGACCTCGACCGGCGTCATGATGCGCATCGAGCGGCCCGACGGCGGGGGCCTCGTGGCCGTCGACGCGACCTCGGGCGCCGGCGGGCTGATGGTCGATCCCACTCAGTTCGACTGCTACTACTTCGCGCCCCAGAAGTCCTTCGCCTCCGACGGAGGGCTCTGGATCGCGGTCTGCTCGCCGGCCGCCGTCGAACGCATCGAGACCATCGCCTCGTCGGATCGATGGACGCCGGCCTTCTTCGACTTAAAGATCGCGCTCGACAACTCCCGGCTGAACCAGACCTACAACACGCCCGCGCTGGCGACCCTGCACCTGCTCGCGTCGCAGGTCGCCTGGATGAACGACCACGGCGGACTCGCCTTCTCGGCCGGTCGCTCGGCCCAGTCGGCCCAGATCCTCTACACCTGGGCCGAGTCCTCGGGCTTCGCGACGCCCTTCGTGACCAACCCCGACAGCCGCTCCAACGTGGTGGGCACCATCGACTTCAACGACGACCTCGACGCGGAATTGGTGGCCAAGGTCTTGCGCGCCAACGGCGTGGTCGACACCGAGCCCTACCGCAAGCTCGGCCGCAACCAGTTGCGCATCGCGATGTTCCCGAGCGTCGACCCCGACGACGTCGCCTCGCTCTGCGCCTGCATCAACTACATCGTCGGCAACCTCTGAGCTAACGACCCTGCAGTCGCACGTCGAAGGCGTCGCGCAACGCGTCGCCGATGAAGTTGAGCGCCATCACCGTCAAGATGATGAGGATGCCCACCGGATAGATGAGCCACCACTCCCCGGCGTAGATGTAGGTCACCCCCTGAGAGAGCATGGCGCCCCAATTGGCGGCGGGCGGGGGGATGCCGAAGCCCAGGTAGCCGAGCGCGGCCAGCGCCAGGATGGCGTCGGCCACCTGGAAGGTGATGTTCACCACGATCGTGCCGATGGCGTTGGGGATGATGTGTGCGAAGATGCTGCGCCCGGCCCCTCCCCCCATGCCCTTGACGGCCTGGATGTACTCGCGGGTCCGTAGCGTCAGGGTCTCGCCACGAATCAGCCTCGCCGGCACCAGCCACGCGAAGAACGCGACCGCCAGCGTCAGGTTGAGTTGGTTGACCTTGATGATCGCCGCCATCAACAACAGCACGAACAGCACGGGGATCGACAAGAGGGCGTCGACGATGCGCATCATGATCGCGTCGATCACCCCGCCGAAGAAGCCCGAGACCGCTCCCCACAGGACCCCGAAGAGGCCGGCGAGCATCGCCGCGGCGAAGCCGATCTCGAGCGACGACTGGCCGCCGACCATCAGGCGGCCCATCACGTCGTAGCCGACGTTGTCGGTCCCGAGGGGGTGGCCCTTGGTGGGCGCCGTGTTGGCGATACTCAGGTTCGACGAGACCTGGTTCGAGTGGTAGAAGATCGGACCGAGGAAGCAGAAGAGCACGATGATCACCAGGATCACGAAGCCGGCCAGGGCCAGCTTGTTCTCCAGGAAAACCTCGAGCACGCTGGCGCCGCGGCGCCGCTTGGCCCGCACCATGTGCGAGACCTCGACGGGGGCCTCGGGGCCGGGGTTGTCGAGTACCGCCATCAGTCGCTCCTGCTAAGGACGGGGCCGTTCATACGTAGCTCACCCGTCGGTCGACGATGCGGTAGGCGATGTCGGCGATGAGGTTGCCCAGGACAGTGAAGATCGCCACCACCAACGTCAGGGCCAGCAGCGTCGGGTAGTCCCGCGTCTGCGTCGCGGTCCAGAAGAGCAGGCCGACGCCGGGATAGTTGAAAACCGATTCGGTGATGAGGTTGCCCGACAGCAGCGCCGGCACGCTGAGGCCGAGCAGGGTCACGATCGGCAGGACGGCGTTGCGCAACATGTGCCCGAACAGCACGCCCTTTTGGGTGACGCCCTTGGCTCGCGCCGTGCGGATGTAGTCCTGGGCCAGGTTCTCGATGGCCGAGGAACGCATGTAGCGGCTGAAGAACGCAATGCCCACGATCGTGAGCGTCATGACCGGCAGGATCATCGCCTTGGGATCCGAGATCGCCCCGCCGACGGTCGCCGTCTGGGGCGCCGTGGGTGGCAGCCACTTGAGAAAGACCGCGAAGAACGCGATCAGCAGCAGGCCCAACCAGAAGGTGGGCATCGAGTACCCGATGAACGAGAGGCTCGTGAGGGCGTAGTCGTCGGGCTTGTTGCGCCGCACCGCCTGGTAGATGCCGAGCGGGATCGCGATGATCACGGTGAAGAAGAGCGCCAGTCCGCTCAGGTAGGCGCTCTTGGGCAGGTCCATCGCCAGCAGCGTGCGCACCGGCTCGTTGAGCTTGTAGGAGTAGCCCAGGTTTCCGTGGATCAGGCGGTCCAGGTAGAACAGGTACTGGGGGAAGAAGGGCCGGTTGTAGCCATTGGCGACGTTGAACTGACGGATCGAGCTGGGCGACGCGCGCACGCCCAGCACCGCGCGGGCCGCGCCCCCGGGCAACAGGTGCAGCAGCACGAAGGTGAGGAACGAGACCAGGATGACGACGACGATCGCCTGGCCCACCCGTCGAACGAGGTATCGCGTCACGAGATGTCGGGGCGGCCTGGGCTAAGGAGGCGAGCGGGGAGCCGCGGAGGCACGATCACTGTCCTGCACCTTAACTACTGGCCAGGCCCAGCAACAGTCCATCCTGCGCCACCGCGGGACTCGAGGTCAAGAAGAGCGGCACGCCGGCCTCGGGCGCCGTCACCTCCTCGAGCGACGCGCCGTCCAAGGTCTCGACCGTGCCGAGTCGTTGACCCCGCTCGACATCGGAGCCGACGGCCACCGAGGGGCTCCACCATCCAGCCGTCTGCGCGCGCAGCCACGTCCAGTGGTTGAACTCGACGGGCTCGGGGGCCGGGGCGAAGTCGTGCTCGAGCACGCCGAGCTTCGCGAGCACGCGCTGCACACCTTCTTCGTGCAGTTGCACCGAGTGCTCGTCCACCAGCCCCCGTCCGCCGGCCTCGGCGGTGAAGGCCGCGACGCCGATCTCGGCGGCCGCGGTGGACGAGGTGCCGGCGATTGGACTGGACGAGCGCTCCGTGCGGATCATGTAGCCGAGACCGTAGGCACTGGCGATGGCGCGCGATTCGCTCTGCACGGACGAGACGTCGTAGATAGTGAACGGCTCGAGGTCCTCGACCTGGTCCCCGGCGTGCATGTCGATGTGATACTGCGCGGGCGCGATGAGCTCGTCGAAGATCCCCTTGGCGAGGCGCTCGGTGAAGCTGCCGTCGGCCCGGCCGGGGAAACACCGGTTGAGGTTGAGCCCATCGTGGGGCACGACGAAGGCCGAACGGGCGTGGAACGAGGCGATGTTGGCCATCGGCACCACCCTCAGGCAGCCGTGCAGGGCCGATTCGTCGAGGCCCTTGAGAAAACGGCGCAACCCCAGGATCGAGGTGTACTCACAGCCGTGCACGCCGGCCATCAACGAGACGGTCGGACCCGAGGCCGGGTCGCCGTAGACGAGCAGGGGCACCTGCGAGCCGACGAGGCCGTTGGCCCCGTCGACCCGGATGATTGACGTCTTCATGGTGCTTTGAGGATGATCGAAGGCCGAACTAGCCGGAGATTCTCCAGTCCTCGGGCGTGTAGTTCAGGATCGAGCTCTGCGTCACGCCGGTCAGCGTCGACTTGATCTCGGAGATCTGGAAGTCGGGGTTGGGCTGCCAGATCACGGGCAGCTGCTTGGCGAGGTAGTTCTCGTAGGTGTACAGCACCGACGGACCCGACACCACGTGGGTGTTGTTGATGTTGGCGTCATTGGTCGGGTTCGAGTAGTTACCCTCGTTGATGCCCGAGCCGGTCTCGAAGATCGACTCGCCGGTCGGGTAGTAGTCCGGTCCGTAGGACCAGCCCTGACCCCAGTTCTCCAACTCCCACGTGCACGACGGACCCTTCTTGCAGGGTGCGGCGTTGGCGATGATGGTGTTGAAAGGTGCCGACGTCAGGTTCACCGTGATGCCCAGGTTGGCGGCGAGGTTCGACTTCAACTGCTGCATCTCCTGGGAGACGTAGGCGAAGCCCGTCGCGTACTGCAGGTTCAACGTGATCTTCTCGCCCTTGGTGATGCCGGCGCCGCAGTCGGTCGCCCCGGTGCCGGGACTGGCGCAGGTGGTGACGCCGCCGGGCTTCACGTCCCAGCCGTGCGAGCTGAGCAGTTTGGCCGAGTTCGACGCGCTGTAGGGGTACGGGTTCGAGGCCTCCTGGGGTGTCGAGAGGTCGTTCTTGGGCTCGATGGGCACCGGACCGTAGGTCGGGTAGCCGTAACCGTAGAGCGCCTTCTGCACGTCGGTCGGCTGGTTCACGTTCTCCTGGACGGCCTGGCGGAAGTAGAGCTGGCTGAAGATGGGGCCGACCGTCGGGTTGTTGAAGTTGTACGGGAAGTAGTTGATGCTCCAGCCGATCCACGGCGAGACGTTGTAGCCGTCACTCTTCAGCAACGGGATCTGGCTCGAGTCCTCCGGCGGCGTGTAGCCGTAGTCGAGCGTGCCCGAACGAAGCGCGTTGAACTCCGCGGCGTCGGTCGTGAAGGGCTCGAGCGTCAACTCGGCGTAGTTGGCCTTGGTCGGTCCGGAGTAGCTCTTGTTGGGCACGAAGACCGTGTAGCCGGTCGTCTCGAAGGTCTTGAGCTTGAAGGGACCGTCGACCACCTGCCACAGCGGGTTCGAGGAGTAGGTCGTCGGGCTGGCGGCCTGCGCGGAGAGGAACTTAAAGACCGACACCGCACCAGCCGGGGTCGCCGCGTAGTTGCCGACCGCGCCCGAGGTGGACTCCTTGTCCCACGCCTTAGCCGGCAGCGGGGTGATCTGGCTCAACTCGTTGTAGAGGAACCACGTCGTCGAGTAGGCCTGGCTCAGGTGGAAGACGACCGTGGAGGCGTTGGGCGCCGACATCGAGGTCACGTTGTCGGGGAACTCGCCGGGCACGAAGACCGGCCAGATGCTGGTCTCCTGCTTGAGCATGTCCATGAAGAAGAGCACGTCGGCCGAGGTGAGGGGGTCGCCGTTGGACCACTTGTAACTCTTCAACTTGATGGTCACCGTCTTGCCGGCGTCGGAGTAGACGGGCGCTTCGGCGAGCGACAGGGACGCGTTGAACGTCGGCGTCGTGCCCACGCCGAACCAGTAGAGCGGCCGGTACATCAGCTGCTGGAACTGGTACAGGTTGACGTTGCTGTAGTACGCCGATCCCATGATCGGAAAGATGTAGTTCGGCGTGACCGCGGGCGGCAGCGCGAACGTGATGTCGGCGCCCGATGACGCGGACGCGCTCGAGGCGAGGACGCTCGAACCGACGCTGGCCAAACCGGCACATATCATCACCGCGGCCGCCAGTACGCCAACGGGCCTGGTTAGAAACTTCCTCATCGTGCTCCCCCTGTGTAGACATTCGACAATTTGTAAAAACTGACGCTCACCATAGCCGTTTCGGCGGTCGCGGGGAACCCCATAAACGGCAAAATTTTTACCGGTTTTGATCATACGGCATCGCGTGCGGGCGACGTCGGCGCCGGCCAGATGTCGAACCATGAAATTCGTCAGTGCAGGACGGCGCCGCCTCGTGGCGGCCCCTCACGACGCCGCGTCAGCGCTGTCGGGCGTCGCCGACGCGGCGACCACCATCTCGAGCGGGAAGTGACAGGCCGCCATGTGCTCCGGCCCGAAACTGCGAAGCTGCGGCTCGACCTCGGCGCACAGGTCGGTCGCTCGATCACAGCGCGTGCGAAAGCGGCAACCGGAGGGCGGGTCGAGGGCGCTGGGCAACTCGCCCTTGACGATCTTGCCCCGCTTGGAGCGCTCGAGCTGCGGCGACGGCAACGGAATCGCCTCGATCAGGCGGGCGGTGTAGGGATGGGCCGGATGGGCGTAGATCGTCTCGCTCGGCCCGACCTCGACCAACTTGCCCAGGTACATGACGCCGATGGTGTCCGCGAGGTACTTCACCACCGCCAGGTCGTGCGAGATCACGATGTAGGTCAGGTCGTGCGTCGCCTGCAGCCTCTTCATGAGGTTCAGGACCTGGGAACGGATCGACACGTCCAGCGCGCTCACCGGCTCGTCGGCCACGACGAGGCGGGGATTGAGCGCGAGCGCCCGGGCCAGACCGATGCGTTGGCGTTGGCCGCCCGAGAACTCGTGCGCGTAGCGATCGACGGCGTCCGGCGCGAGGCCGACGTCGGCCAACAGGTTCTGGATGACCTGCTGATGCTCCTCGTGGGTGCCCACCCCCTGGATCGCGAGCGGCTCATTGAGGATGCGCCCCACGCGCATGCGCGGGTCCAGCGACGCGTAGGGGTCCTGGAACATCAGCTGAAAGTCACGGCGCTTGGCGCGCAGGGTCTTGCGATCGAGGGTCGTGATGTCGTCGCCGTCGATCACGATCGAGCCGGAGTTGGCCGTCTCAAGGGCCGTCACCAGGCGCCCTACCGTCGTCTTGCCGCAACCCGACTCACCGACGAGGCCGAAGGTCTCTCCCTGGCGCACGCTGAACGAGATGTCCGAGACGGCGTGCACCCGACCGGAGCGGCGGCGAAAGAGCGATCCCCCGGCCACGGGGAACTCCTTGACGAGGTTGGTGACCTGGAGCAGCACCGGCGCCTCGCTCACCGGCCCGTCGGCGTCGCCCACGCGACGTGACGACGAGATGTCGAGCGGTCCGTCGATCGGGTGCCAGCAGGCGAAGAGGTGGTCGTCATTCGCGCCCGACAGGGGCGGCTCGTCGACGCGACACTGGTCGGTCGCGCGCGAGCAACGCGCGGCGAAGCGACAGCCCTCGGGCGGGCGGGTCAGGTCCGGCGGCAGCCCCGAGATGCTGTGCAGGCGCTGGTGGTGGTCCTGGTCCAGTCGCGGGATCGAGGCGAGCAGCGCCTGGGCGTAGGGATGGCGCATCTCCTCGAACAGCGTGTCCGTGGGACAGGCCTCGGCGATCTTGCCGGCGTACATCACCATCACCCGGTCGGTCCGTCCGGCGATGACCCCCATATCGTGGGTGATGAGCAAAACCGACATGCCGAGCTGCGCCTTGAGATTGGCCAGAAGCTCAAGGATCTGGGCCTGGATCGTGACGTCCAGCGCGGTCGTGGGTTCGTCGGCGATCAGCAGCTTGGGCTCGCACGAGAGGGCCATCGCGATCATGACGCGCTGGCGCATGCCGCCCGAAAGCTGGTGGGGGTAGTCGCCCAGACGCTCCTTGGGCCGGGGCAGGCCGACGAGGCCGAGGACCTCGGTGGCGCGGTCGAGTGCGTCGCGGTGGCTCGCGCCCCGATGGATCCTCACCGGCTCGGCGACCTGGTCACCGATGGTCTTGGTGGGGTTGAGCGAGGTCATGGGGTCCTGGAAGATCATCGCGATGTCGTTGCCGCGGATCTCGTGCATCTGGTTGTAGCTCAGCGGCGCCAGGTCGCGGCCCATGAATTCGATGCTGCCCTCGCGGATGTGCCCGCCCGGCGGCAGGAGCTGCATGATCGACAGACCGGTCATCGACTTGCCGCAGCCGGACTCGCCGACGATGCCCAGGGTCTCGCCGGCGTCGACGTAGAGGCTCACGCCGTCGACCGGCGTCACCGAGGAGTGGCGCATGTCGATGCGGACCTTGAGGTCCTTGATCTCAAGTATTCGACTCACGAACTCTCCCCTTGGCCGAGTCCGGTCGATGCGCGAGATGCACCAGCGAACCCGGCACTGCCGGCAAGCGTAGGACCAGTGTAGGCACGACGGCTCCAGTCGGCGTGACCGAACGGCCGCGCGTCGTGAGTCGAGGCCGACGGGAGATAGCATCGACCTCGAACGGCAGCGACGCACGACGAACGATGCAGCGTCGCGACGGTACCGACGCGCCAGGAGGTAGGTCCCAGCATGCGTATTTTCGACTCGAACTGGATGCAGGTCGAGCAGTACTTGGAGCGCGACGATCGGGTCGTGTTGCCGGTCGGATCGACCGAGCAACACGGGTTCCTCTCGCTCGGCACCGACGCGCTCTGCGCCGAGCGGGTGTCGGTCGAAGCGGCCGAACCGCTTGGCGTGCCGGTGCTGCCAGTGATGCCCTTTGGCATGGCCCCCTACTTCACGTCCTATCCCGGGTCGATGAGCCTGCGCATCTCGACCTACATCGAGGTGCTGCGCGACCTGCTCGACTGCCTAGCGCTCCAGGGGTTCCGGCGCATCGCCATCATCAACGGCCACGGCGGCAACGCGCCGGTCGCCGGGCTCGTGCGCGAGTGGCTGTGCCAACCCCGGGCCCACGAGGTGCAGGTCCTGTTTCACAGTTGGTACAACGGGCCCCAGGTCGTGCTCGCCGCCAACGAGTTCCACGTCGACCAGATGCACGGGGCGTGGGTGGAGAACTTCGCGTGGACCCGCCTGGCCGGCGTGACGATGCCCGAGGCGAAGCCCGTCGTCGCGCGAGAGCTGCTGATGAACTTAGGCCCGGTCGCCATTCGCGAGCTGGCCCCCGACGGGGCGATGGGCGGACCGTACGAGGCCGACGACGACACGATGCAACGGGTCTGGGCCGCGGGCGTGAACGAGGTGCGCGAGATCATCGAGTCGGGCTGGGTGCGATAGATGAGCGACACCCCACTTTCGAACAAGGTCGCCATCGTCACCGGCACGGCCCAGGGGATCGGCCGGGCCATCGCCGAGACGCTCAGCGCCGAGGGCGCCACGGTGCACGGCATCGATAAGGACACGGTCGACATCACCGACTCGACAGCCGTGAACGACTTCGTGCTCGCCATCGGCGGCGCCGACATCCTGGTCAACTGCGCCGGCGGCGTGCGGGGCCAAGTCGGTCGGCCGCTCGAAGAGGTGAGCGACGAACAGTGGCGCGACGTCGTCGACGCCAACCTGACCGGCGCCTTCTACTGCGTGCGCGCGGTCGTGCCCCATATGAAGCAGCGGGGTTGGGGCCGAATCGTGAACATCTCTTCGGGCGCCGGGCGCAGCGTGAGCCTGACCGGCATCCAGGCCTACGCCAGCGCCAAGGCCGCCCAGATCGGCTTCACCCGACAGATGGCCCACGAGCTCGGACCCTTCGGCATCACCGTCAACTGCGTGGCGCCGGGCTTCGTCCTGTCGAACCCCACCTCGATCGCCCAGTGGGAGAGCTACGGCGAGGTCGGCCAACAACGGCTGCTCGACAACATCCCGACGCGGCGCCTGGGCAAGGCCGAGGACATCGCCAACGGGGTCCGGTTCTTCGTCAGCCCCGACGCCTCCTGGGTGAGCGGTCAGACGTTGTCGATCGACGGCGGTCATGCTCTCTTTTGACGAGGACGACTCCCGGTACGTCGAGGAGCTGGCCGGCTACGTCGCGGTGCCGAGCATCTCGCGCGACGCCTCGCCCGCGGTGATGGCCCAGGCCGCCCACTGGCTCGTGGGACAGCTGGCCTTCGCGCACGGCCGTGTCGAGGCGACCGACGGCCACCCGCTGGTGCGCGGCGAATGGATCGGCGACCCCGAGGCGCCGACCATCCTCGTCTACGGCCACTACGACGTCCAGCCGACCGGCGACCTCGACGAGTGGGTCACGCCGCCCTTCGAGCTGACCGTCGACGGCGACGTCATGCGCGGGCGCGGCTGCACCGACGACAAGGGGCCCGTGTACGTCGTATTGAAGGTGGCCCAGGCCTTCATGGAGCAGGAGATGAAGCTGCCCCTCAACGTCAAGTTCCTGCTCGAGGGGGAAGAGGAGATCGGCAGCCCCCATCTCGAGCGCTACGTGCGCGCCAACGCCGACGAGCTTTCGTGCGACCTGGTGATCTCGGCCGACGGGGCGATGTGGCGAGCGAGCGAACCGTCGCTCTCGCTGATGTCCAAGGGCCTGGTGACCTGCACCATCGCCGTCAGCGGCGCCCGCGACGACCTGCACTCCGGCCGCTTCGGGGGAACGGTCGCCAATCCCCTGCACGGCCTCAGCCAGATCGTCGCGAGCCTGCACGCCAACGACGGGTCGGTCGCGGTCGAGGGCTTCTACGACGGCGTGACCGAACTGGGCGACTCGCGACGCGCCGAACTGGGCGCCGTCACCTTCGACGAGGAGCAGTACCGGCGCGACCTCGGGATCGTCGAGACCTTCGGCGAACCGGGCTACTCCACCATCGAACGGCTCTGGGAGCGGCCGACCCTCGAGGTCAACGGCATAGAGGGCGGCGGAAAGTACACCGTCATCCCCCACGTGGCCCAGGCCCACATCTCGTGCCGGCTCGTCCCCGGCCAGGACCCCGACCACGTGCTCGACGCCCTCGAGGCCCACGTGATGGGACAACTCACCCCGGGACTCGTCGTCGAAGTCCGACGTGACACCAGCCGCATACCGGCCTACACGATTTCGGCGACCCACCCCGCGATCAAGAGCGCCACCCGGGCGCTCGAGCTGGTCTACCCCGGCCAGGAGGTGCTGCTCGCCTGCATCGCGGGCACGTTGCCCGCGACCGCGTTGTTCGAGCAGGTGCTCAAGGCCAAGACCCTCTTCTTTTCCTTCTCGACGGCCGACGAGAAGCTGCACGCCCCCAACGAGTTCATGCGGATCCGCCGGCTGCGCGAGGGCATGCGGGCCTGGGAGCAACTGTGGCGGATGCTCGGCGATGGTCCCTACCGTCTCGACAAGGCCGATCGCTCGTGAGCGGCGCGCACGAGCGGCTCGTCGAACTCAGCGACGAGTTCTTCGAGGTGCAAAACACGCTCGACCCCCTCTCGGCGACCCTGCTCGGCGTCACGGGCTACGACGCGCTGCTGAGCGACCCCAGCCGCGCCGGCAGCGCCGCGGGCGCGCGGCAACTCCTGGACCTCGAAGTCCGCGTCGGGGCGCTCGCTCGCGAGGATCTCTCCGAGGCCGATTCGATCAACGCCGCCGTGCTGGCCCGCCTGGCCTGGGGGGCACGCACGGACCTGGAGGAAGGAATCTGGGAGAAGGACTGCGGCGCCGAGAGCTACTCGAGCCCGCACGCAATGGTCTTCATGTGCGTCCCGGCGGCGGGCGCCAAGGACGACGAGGGCGCGCAGGACTACCTCGCGCGTCTGAGCGGACTCGGCCCCTACTTCGACGCGATCTCCGAACGCTACGCGCAGGCCCACGCCGACGGGCGCCACTCGAGCGTGACGGGCATCACTCGCGCGCTGGACCAACTGCGGGGCCACCTCGAGTTGGGAATCGAGCAGGACCTCCTCGCCAATCCGACAACCGGCGTGGAGGTGGCGCGAGACGAGCTGCTCGAAAAGACCCGCGACATCGTCACACGATCGGTGCGTCCGGCGATGCAACGACTGTGCGACCTCATGGCCCACGAGATGCTGCCGGTCGGGCGGGACAATGACCACGTCGGGCTCTGTTTCGTCCCCGGCGGCGACGTCTCCTATCGCCAGGCCGTTCGCCGTCACACCACGACCGACCTCTCCCCCGAGCAGATACATCGGATCGGACTGGACCGCATCGACGCGATGCAGGCCCAGTGGAGCGAACTTGGTGAACGGGTGCTCGGTGAACGCGACGTGGCGACCATCCTCACGCGACTGCGTCACGACCCCGCGCTGCGCTTTCACACGTCGAACGAGATCGTCGCCGTGGTGCAGGGGGCTCTCGATCGGGCCGAGGCGGCGCGCGACCAGTGGTTCCCCGCCTACCGAATCGCCGACTGCGTGATCGAGGAGATCCACCCCATCGAGGCCAAGAGCGCCGCCCTCGCGCACTACCGTCCCCCCGCCAGTGACGGCAGCCGCCCGGGCGCGCACTGCGTGTTGACCATCGATCCCCAGGAGCGATTCACCTACGAGTACGAGGCCCTGGCCTTTCACGAGAGCACGCCCGGCCACCACCTGCAGATAGCGAGCGCCCAGACCCTGAGTGACCTGCCGGACTACCGCCGTTACCTCGACGCGCAGGTCTGCGGCTACGTCGAGGGCTGGGGCCTCTACAGCGAGGGTCTGGCCGACGAGATGGGCCTCTACAGCTCGGACCTCACGCGCCTGGGCATGCTCTCCTTCGACGCGCTACGGGCCTGTCGCCTCGTCGTCGACACCGGCATGCACTTCTACGGCTGGAGCCGCCAGCAGGCCTTCGACTACATGTGGAACAACACCGCCACCACCTCGGCCAACGTGGCCAACGAGATAGACCGCTACATCGGCTGGCCGGGCCAGGCCCTCGCTTACATGATCGGACGGCGCGAGATCGAGCGGCTGCGCGCGGTGGCGATGTCGCGCCTCGGGGAGCGCTTCGACATCCGCGCTTTCCACGGCGCCGTGCTCGGCAACGGAGCCGTGCCGCTCGACGTGCTCGAGATGATCGTCAACCAATGGATCGACGCGCAAGGGGCGTAGCGAGAGAAGGAGAACAGGTGCGGGTGGTCATCAACGACAACGAACTGAACGTCGAGGTCCTCGGCGACCCGGGCCTGCCGGTCCTGATCGCCCACCACGGAGGAGGGGGCATCGGGTCCCTGGGCGAGCCCAAGGCGACCTTCGGCCCGCTGAGCGACATCTTCCAGGTCGTCGTCTTCGACGCGCGAGGCTGCGGGACGAGCGAGGGCACGCCGCCCTTCTCGCACGAGCAGTGGGCCGCCGACGTCGACGGCCTGCGCCAGTGGATCGGCGTCGACCAAGTGGTCATCGCCGGCGGATCCTACGGGGGCCTCATCGCGATGGAGTACGCGATCGCCTACCCCGAGCACACTCGCGCGATGATCCTGCGCGACACCAGCGCCGACGCCAGCTTCCTGGAGCGGGCCTTCGCCAACGCGCGCACCCAGACCCGCGTCGAGATCAACTGGGAGAACTTCAACCGCTACTGGCGCGGCGAGATCCGCGACAACCAGGACCTGAAGGACCGCTGGGAGGAGATCATCCCGCTCTACGACTTCGAGTACGACCCGGTCAAGTCCAAGAAGAGCGTCGAGGCCGGCTTCTACCGCTACGAGGCCCACAACTGGTGCTTCCAGCACAACATGCCCGACTACGACCTGCGCGACCGGTTGCCGGCCGTGACGATCCCGACGCTCGTCACCGTCGGACGCACCGACTGGGTGACGACGGTCGAATCGGCCGAGACGATCGCGTCGCTGCTGCCCAACGCGCAGTTGGTGATCTTCGAGAAATCGGGACACTCGCCCCAGATCGAGGAGTTCGACCTCTTCCAACGGGTGATGCGCGACTTCCTCGCCACGCTCTAGGCGACTATTCGACCAGGCCCCGACAGAGCAGCACGACGGTGATGAAGGTGCGGTAGAGCTCGAGCGGGTCGCCGTGCACGATCTGCGCGCGCAGGTCACCGGTTCGCTCGACGCCGCCGACGCGCGACGCGAGCTCGGCGTAGTCGCCGGTGCGAAAGGTGATGTCCATCGTCGCCGGCAGGGCGATCGACACGGGCGGCGCCGAGGCGACCCCGGCCGTCGCCCGCGCCGCCGCGTCGAAGATCATCGAACAGGCCACCTGCGGGTGCACCGAGTCGGCGGCGAAGCGCGAGATCGAATCCTTGACGACGACCGCCTGCGCGCTCGGCGCGAAGGGCTCGAGCTCGCGGGCCGTCGTCGCGTCGCCCGTCACCAAAACGACCGGTACCCCGCAGGCCGCCGCGACGAGGGCGTTGATGCCGGCTTCGCCCGCGACGTGGCCGTTGATGGTCACCTCGGCGAAGGCCGTCGGGAAGTAGGTGTGCGACAGGGTGGACGATCGGCTGCCCATGGAGCCGTGGTACGAGACGAAGAAGACCGCGTCGAAGCTCTCGTCGAGGCCCTGCATCATGTACATCGGCTTGAACCGGCCCGAGATGTAACGGGCCGAGCCCGAGAGGGCGTCGGGACGCAGGTTGGCCATCTTGGAGTGCGAGTCGTTGACCACGAACTCGTCGGCGCCGGCCTTAACTGCGCCGTCGATGGCCGCGTTGATCTCTCTCGTCAAGAGTTCGCAGTAGTACTCGTAGAGCCGTCCTCCAGGCGCCACGTGGTCCCAGTCGACGACGCCGGCCGTGCCCTCCATGTCCGAGGAGATGAAGATCTTCACAGCGACGCGCGGTCCCTGACCTCGAGGTCGCCAGTGGCGGTCATGACGTTGTAGGTCGACCCGGGCTGACCGGCCGCGCCGCCGTGACGGCCGTCGGGGGTGAGGCAGAGCGCGCGCAGCTCGGCGCGGAACTCGTCGGGCAACGCGCGCACCTCGGCCAGCATCGCGCGACAGGCCTGTTCGGGCCCGTCACCGCGCGCCAGCGCGTCGACGATCATGCGCGCCCCCGTCGCCCTCATGCTCAACTCGCCCCGTCCGGTGCACGCGGCCCCGCCGTAGCGCAGGTCGCAGTAGTTACCCGCCCCGGGCAATGCCGAGTCGCCCACGCGCCCGGGATACTTCCAGGGGTAGCCGCTCGTCGACACGCCCACCACCATCTCGCCGTGCTCGTCGAGCGCGATCACGTTGATCGTGCCCCAGGGTCCCGCGTGGGGATGGAACCGGCGCACCAACTCGAGCGCCGAGGCGCGATAGGCGTCGTCGCCCGGCGCGGCGTCGGTGTTCTCACCTTCCACGGCATCGTCGTTGGGTACGAGCGCCTCAAGGAAGAGCCGCTTCGACTCCTCGGTCAAAAGATCGGCCCGGGCGAAACCCTGCTCCTCGGCGAAGAGCTCGGCCCCCTCGCCCACCAGCAAGCAATGCTGGGGGAGCTTTTCGAGCACCGCGCGCGCGATGGAGATCGGATGGGGGAAATTACGCACCGCTCCCACCGCCGCGAAGGCCCTACTCGAGCCGACCATGAGTGACGCGTCGAGTTCGACCTCGCCGCGGGCGTTCGGCAATCCCCCGGTGCCGACATAGTGGTCGTCGAGGTTGTCCTCGCAGCGCCGCAACGCCGCCTCCACCGCGTCGAGCGCGCTGGCCCCCTGGCGTAACAGCGCCATGGCGGCCGCGAGGCCGGCCTCGCTGCGTTCACTACCGATGATGACCGGACCGACCACGTTGACCCCCACGCCCCCTGTCACAGTAGTTTCCCGCCGCGAATCTACGAAGCGGCCGGCGCTCGCCACGTCAGGCCGAGCAATCCCTCGACCACTCGCGCGCAGGCGAGCAGCGACATGTCGTGGCCGATGGCGGCCGTTAGCTGCAGGCCGATCGGCAGCCCCTCGGGATCGAAGCCGCAGGGCAGCACCAGCGCCGGGTCGCCCGTGAGATTGAAGGGGCCCGTGAAGTAGCCCTCGCTCTCGCCGTCGGGCGTGTCGATCGGCGGCGTCGTCACCGGCGCCACGAAGGGGGCGGCCGGCGTCGCCAGCAGGTCGACGTCGCGGTAGAGCAACTGCGCCGCGGGCAGCAGGCGGGCCCGTTCGGCCAGGGCCTCGTGGTAGGCCGCCTCGCTCACGTGCGACGCCGTCCGCAGGAGACGCAGCGTCTCGGGGCCGAAGTGGTCGGGGGCACGCTCGACCTGGGCGCCGTGCACCTGCCAGGCCTCGTACAGGATGATGTCGTCGAAGGTGGCGCGGATCTGCGCGAGGGCCGTCCCGTCGACGTCCACCACGTCGGCGCCGGCGCGCAGACGTGTCAGGGCCTCGTCGAGGACCGTTCGCACGTCGCTCGAGAGAATGTCAACGCGGAACTGATCGCTCGCCACCCCGATGCGCAAGCGCCGCGGGGCCGACTCGGGCGCCTCGTGTCGCAACGCGCCATAGACCCGCTCGGTCATCGCGACGTCTCGGGCCAGCAGCCCCACGTGGTCGAGCGACGGCGACAGCGCCTGCACCCCCGCGACGTCGAGGGCCCCGTAGCTGGGCTTGAAGCCCACGACGTTGCAGTAGTGCGCCGGTATGCGGATCGAGCCACCGGTGTCGGTGCCGATCGCCACCTCGCACGCGCCCACCCCCACGAGCGCGGCCGAGCCGCCGCTCGAACCTCCGGCGCTGCGTCGTCGGTCGTAGGGGTTCATCGCCTCGGGGACGCCGGGGTGCAGGGCGCCGGCCGCGTACTCGAGCAACGTCGTCGTCGCGTAGACGTCGGCCCCCAGCGCGCGAAGTGACGACACGACCGCGGCGTCCTGGGTCGCGGGGGCGCCCGTCATCGCGTGGGGATTGCCACTGCCGCGCACGACGCCCTCGACGTCCACGAGGTCCTTCACGGCGATGGCGAGACCGTGCAGCGGCCCCTCGGGCGAACGGCGCGGGGACGGGATCACCTCGACCACGGCGTTGAGCGGCCGGCCCAGCCGGTCGGTCCGTTCGCAGGTCGCGAGCAGGTCGAGGTTGGCGACCTCGCAGGTGCGCTCGCCGCGTTCGATCGCGTGGATCAGCTCGCCGACGTAGCCGACCAGCGGACCATGTAGGTCGCGCAGCAGATCGTCCACCTCGGTCTTTCGCTTGCGGACCATGAGGTCGCGGTAGATGCCGCTGTGGGACTTGGCGCTCTGTCGGTTGAAGGTGACCAGGCGGGCCAGCGAACCCTCCAGGTCATCGGGCTCGAAGCCGTCGAAGCCCTCGGGTTCGACGGGCGACTGCGCGAGCACCTCGTTGGCGATGGCCAGCATCAGGGTGCGGTAGCGCGGATCCTCCAGCGAATCGGCGATCGACAGGTCCGAGACCGCGCCGGCGTAGAGCATCGCGCCGTAGGCCTCCTTGCCCCAGAGGTAGCCCATGATGTTGTCCGTCGCCACGGCGTAGGGCAGCGCCTCGGCCAGGTCGCGGACCCGAGGGGTTATCTCGTGGCGGTAGGGCTCGCCGATGCGAAACGTCCCGACGTTGCCCTGCATGATGCGCCCCGGGGCCAGGACGTCGGCCCCGAAGTTGACGAAGCTGACGATCAGGTTCTCCCGCCCGGCGGCGCTCGCCAGCACGTCGGAGGTGAAGCCGTTCTGGAAGCTGACGACGTAGCCGCCGGGGGCGATGCGCCCACGCACCAGTTCCGCCGCCGACTCGGTATGGTGGCTCTTGACGGCAATGGCCACGTGCTCGATCTGGCCGGGCAGCTGGTCGGGCGTGATCGCCGCGACCCGGACGGTGAAGTTCTCGACCGGCCCCTCGATGTGCAATCCGTCGCGGTTGATCGCCGCGACGTGGTCGCGGTCGGTGTCGCAGAGGACCACGTCGTGCCCGGCCCGGGCCATGTGCGCGCCGATCGTTCCGCCGATCGCCCCGGCCCCGATGATCGTCAGCTGCATTGTCGCCCCCTCGGCGCGGCGCCCGGACGGCGCCTCGTCGGTCACAGTACCAAGAGACCATCGGACCTTCGTGCGAAGACGGGCCGACCGGAGCGAACTAGTCGGTGTCGCCGCCCGAGATGTCGCTGACCTTCTGCTTGCCGGCCGAGACGAAGGGCATCATGGCGCGCAGCTTCTTGCCGATGTCCTCGATCGGGTGCTTCTTGCCGGCGTCGCGCAGTTCGCGGTAGCGCGGACGGCCGATCTCGTTCTCCTTGACCCACTCCGCGGCGAAGGAGCCGTCCTGGATCTCGGTGAGGATCTTCTTCATCTCGGCCTTGACCCGCTCGTCGATGATCCTCGGCCCCCGGGTCAGGTCGCCGTACTCGGCCGTGTCCGAGACCGAGAAGCGCATGCCGGTGATGCCCTCTTCGTACATCAGGTCCACGATGAGCTTGAGCTCGTGCAGGCACTCGAAGTACGCGCTCTCGGGCTGGTAGCCGGCCTCGACCAGGGTCTCGTACCCGGCGCGCACCAGGGCCGTCACCCCGCCGCAGAGCACGGCCTGCTCACCGAAGAGGTCCGTCTCGGTCTCCTCGGTGAAGGTCGTCTCGAGCACCCCGGCCCGGGTCGCCCCGATGCCGTGGGCGTAGGCCAGCGCGATGTCGTGCGCGTGGCCGGTGGCGTCGTGGTGCACCGCGACGAGCGACGGCACGCCGCCGCCCTCGAGGTAGGTGCGCCGCACGAGGTGGCCGGGTCCCTTGGGGGCGACCATCGCGACGTCGACGTCGTCGGGCGGGTTGATCAGGTTGAAGCGGATGTTGAAGCCGTGCGCGAACAACAGGCACTTGCCGGCGCTGAGCTGGGGCGCGATCTCGGCGTCGTAGGTGCGCTTCTGCTCGGTGTCGGGCACCAGCACCATGATGACGTCGGCCTCGGCGCACGCCTCGGCGATGCCGAGCACCCGCAATCCGGCGTCCTCGGCCTTGATGACCGACGACGACTCGGGACGCAGTCCCACCCGCACGTCGTACCCGCTGTCGTGAAGGTTGAGCGCGTGGGCGTGGCCCTGGGAGCCGTAGCCCAGTATCGCGATCTTCTTGGACTTGAGCAGCTCGGGCTGGGCGTCCTTCTCGTAGTACATCGTGGTCATGGCTGTCCTTCTGGTAGGTCGACTAGGGGGCCGACGTGACTTTGCCAAGTCTAGGGAGTGCCACCCGACCGGTCCGGTGCAGTTCGAGCTTGGAGTAGCTCTCGAGGGCCCGCTCCAGTTCGTCACAGCCGTCGGGCGTCGCCGTGAGCATCACCGTCACCGACGAGGCGTCGACGTCGATGATCGCGGCCCCGGCGTGCGCGATGACGTCGAGCAGCGACGTGCGGTTGTCGACGTCGGTCTTGATCGTCGCCAGCAGCAACTCGCGCTCGACGGCGTTCTTCGGCGCCAGGTCGGTGATGGCGACGACGTTCACGAGCTTGTCCAGCTGGCCCACGATCTGCTCGAGCGGCGTCGTCTCGGCGTCGACCACGATCGTCACCCGCGAGAACCTCGCGTCGCTCTCGGCCGGCGCCACGGCCAGGGAGTAGATGTTGAAGCCCCGACGCGCGAAGAGCCCCGCGATGCGCGCGAGCACGCCGGCCTTGTTCTCCACCAGCACCGAGAGGATGTGCAGGCGAACCGGCGTGTGGTCGGTGGCGCCCAGGTAGGGCTCGGGAGGGGTCACGCCTCGGTCCGGAAGCCCTGGTAGGTCATGATGTCGTCGTTGCTCGCTCCGGCGGCGACCATGGGGAAGACCTTCTCCGAGGCGTCGGTGCGGAAGTCGATCACGACCGGCACGTCGTTGATCTTGTTGGCCTCGTCGATCACGTCG
This sequence comes from Acidimicrobiales bacterium, assembly GCA_050010495.1. Lineage (GTDB taxonomy): Bacteria > Actinomycetota > Acidimicrobiia > Acidimicrobiales > RAAP-2 > RAAP-2. Next base: position 40,094 of record JBEKKW010000006.1, on the reverse strand, counting down.
ACCATCTCCTTGACGTTGGTGGCGCGCAACCCGGCGCAGCCCATCGCCTCGGCCCACTTCACGTAGTCGGGCAGGTCGGCCGAGAGGTAGACCTGGCTGTAGCGCTCGTCGTAGAACATCTCCTGCCACTGGCGCACCATGCCGAGGTTGGCGTTGTTGAGGATCGCCACCTTGATGTTGATCCCGTGGGAGCGGGCGGTGACCATCTCCTGGGCCGTCATCTGGAAGCAGCCGTCACCGTCGATGCACCACACGGTCTTGTCGGGCCGGCCGACCTTGGCCCCTATCGCGGCCGGCACGCCGAAGCCCATGGTCCCGGCGCCGCCGGAGTTGATGAAGGTGCCGGGCTCTTCGAACTTCCAATGCTGCGACGCCCACATCTGGTGCTGACCGACGCCCGCGGTGACGATGGTGCCCGGCTCGGCACGCTGGGCGATCGACTCGATGACGAACTGGGGACGGAGCGGTCCCGTGAGGTCCGGCTCGTCGTAGGCCAGCGGGAACTCGTCCTGCCAGGCCCGCAACTGCGTCCACCACCCGTCCAGCGACTTTGGCGTCGCGCTCGACGCGTCCAAGGCCCGCAGCGCGTCGGCCACGTTGGCCTGCAGCGCCACGTCGGCCCGGCGAACCTTGTTGAACTCCGCCGGGTCGATGTCGACGTGGATCACCTTGGCGTCGGGCGCGAAGGTGGAGATCTTGCCCGTCACGCGGTCGTCGAAGCGCGCGCCCAGTGAGACCAGCAGGTCACAGCGCTGGATGGCGGTGACGGCCGTGTACATGCCGTGCATGCCAGGCATGCCGAGGTGCTGGGGGTGCGAGTCGGGGAAGGCGCCGCGCGCCATCAGGGTGGTGACGACGGGCATGTTGGTGCGCTCGGCGAAGGCCAGCAGCTCCGCCGCGGCGTGAGACTTGAGCGCCCCGCCCCCGACGTAGAGCACCGGCCGGCTCGAAGCGGCGATCAGGGCCACGGCCCGATCGACGGCTCCCTGGTCGATCGCCACCTCGGGACGATATCCCGGCAGGTCGAACTCCTCGACGCTCGACGGGTACCACCAGTCCATCTTCGATTGGCTGACGTCCTTGGGCACGTCGATCAGCACCGGGCCGGGACGGCCGGTGGTGGCGAGATGGAACGCGGCCGCGACGGCCCGCGGCAGCTCCTGGGCCGACTGGACGAGGAAGTTGTGCTTGGTGATGCCCATCGTGATGCCGGTGATGTCGCACTCCTGGAAGGCGTCGGTGCCGATGGCGGCCGTCGCCACCTGGCCGGTAATGACGACGAGGGCCGTCGAGTCCATGTGGGCGTTACCGATGGGCGTGACAATGTTCGTGGCCCCGGGGCCGCTGGTGACGATGGCGACGCCGGGCCGGCCGGTTGCCAGGGCGTAGCCCTCAGCCATGTGGCCGGCGCCCTGCTCGTGACGCACCAGGATGTGGCGGATGCTCGAGTCGATGAGGGGGTCGTAGACCGGCAGGATCGCGCCGCCGGGGAGGCCAAAGACGGTGTCCACTCCCTGCTGTTCCAGGCTCTTGATGAGTGCTTCGGCTCCAGTGAGTTGCACAGTGATCCTTTGGTGGTGGGGTAAAGAAAAAGGCCTCCCTTTTTTGGGAGGCCTCCGGTCTACGTTTACGCGTGACTACCGGCGGCTGTTGCCTACTACTACCGGAATGGCACGAATGGACGTCACCGCTACATTCTAAGCACAGGAGACCTCGCCTGACAAGGTGTTAGGCCGACGTGACCGCGCCCTTGTCGGCGCCCTGCACGGTGCGCGCGAACTTTTCCAGTGCTCCAGTGCTGTACCGAGGAGTAAAGGGCTTGACCCGCGACGCACGCGCGGCCAGTTCATCGGCGTCGACGAGCAGGTTGATCGAGTACGTGGTCACGTCGATCTCGATGATGTCGCCGTCTTGCACGAGCGCGATGGGACCGCCGTCGAGCGCCTCCGGTGCGACGTGGCCGACGCAGTAGCCGTGGGTGCCACCGCTGAATCGCCCGTCGGTGACGAGCGCGCAGTCCCCGCCGCGACCGACGCCCTTCATGGCGCCGGTGACCGCGAGCATCTCGCGCATGCCGGGACCGGACTTGGGTCCCTCGTAGCGTATGACGACCACCGTCTCGGGCACGATCTCGTTGGCCATGATTGCAGCCATGGCGTCGTCTTCGCCGTCGAAGACCCGTGCCGTGCCCCGGAAGCTCAGGCTGTCGAGTCCCGCGACCTTGACGACCGAACCCTTGGGCGCGAGCGAACCGGTGAGGATCGCGATGCCCCCGGTGTCGTGGATCGGGCTCGTGACCTCGTAGACGACGCGACCGTCGGGCTTGGGGGGCGACAAGGCGGCGAGGTTCTCGGCCATGGTCTTGCCCGTCACGGTCAGCGCCTCGCCGTTGAGCATGTCGTGCTCCAACAAGTGCGCCAGCACGACCGGCAGGCCGCCGATCTCGTCGAGGTCACTCATGTGGAACTTGCCGTGGGGCTTCATGTCGGCGAGGTGCGGCACCCGCTTCGCGATGCGGTTGAAGTCGTCGAGCTGGAGATCGACCTGGGCCTCGTGGGCGATCGCCAGGAGGTGCAGCACGGCGTTGGTCGAGCCCCCGAGCGCCATCACCGCCGCGACGGCGTTCTCGAAGGCCGCCTTGGTCATGATCTGTCGGGCGGTGATGCCGCGGTCGAGCAGGTCGAGCACGGCGAGGCCCGAGTCGTAGGCGAACTGGTCGCGGCGCGCGTCGATCGAGGGCACCGACGCGCTGCCCGGCAGCGACATGCCCAGGGCCTCGCCGGCGCTGGCCATTGTGTTGGCGGTGAACATGCCCGCGCAGCTGCCCTCGCCGGGACAGGCGGCGCACTCGATGGCGCGCAACTGCTCGTCGCTTATCGCGCCCACGGCGTTGGCGCCGACGGCCTCGAAGACCGAGACGATGTCGAGCGACTCGCCGTCGAGCTCCCCCGGCATGATCGTGCCCCCGTAGAGGAAGACACTGGGCACGTCGAGGCGCGCGGCGGCCATCAGCATTCCCGGTAGTGACTTGTCACAACCGGCCAGGGTCACCATGGCGTCGAATCGCTCGGCGTGCATCACCAGTTCGATGGAGTCGCAGATGACCTCGCGCGAGACGAGCGACGCTCGCATGCCCTCGTGACCCATCGAGATCCCGTCCGAGACGGCGATGGTCACGAACTCAAAGGGCACCCCGCCACCGTCGCGCACCGCCACCTTGGCCCGTTGGGCCAGGCGGTCGAGCGGCAGGTTGCACGGCGTCACCTCGTTCCAGCTCGAGGCCACGCCGATCTGGGGCTTGCGCATGTCGTCGTCGTTAAGGCCCATGGCGCGAAGCATCGCGCGGGCCGGCGCGCGGCCCTTGCCTAGGGTGACCTGCGAACTTCGTGGCGTGGGGTGCTCGGACATGGTCGAAGTCTAGGAAACCGCGGACGACGTCGCCGACGCTCAGCTCGCCGTTTCGGTCCCGAGTCTCGCGCGCAGCGACGCCGTGTCGATCTTCAGCGCCGCGAAGAGGGTCGCCGCGGGGTCGGGCGGCGGGTTCTCCATGAGCGCACGCAATACGTCGACGGCGCTGATGTGCTGGCCTCGGCGCATCGGTTTGCCGGCCTCCTGCAGCGCGGCCTTCGCGGCCGGGGTCGACTTGAGGTGTTCGCTGAGCAACTGCTTGACCTTGGGCCGCTTGGGCACCGGTCGCTGCGTCAGGTAGGGCGGATCGAAGGTCCCCGTGAAGCCGACGTAGGCCAGCGCCGCGTGGTCCAGGGCGTCGAGGGCGGCACGGGCCGCGTCCAGGGTGACACCCAAGACCCTCTCCATCTCTGGGTCACTCAGCAGCCCGAGCACCAGGTAGTCGGTGCCGACGCGATGGTCACCCCGGCGCCGGGCCTCCTCCTGGGCGGCGATGTAGGTGCTCCAGGGGTGGTACCCGGACTCGACGTCACCCGATTGGGTCATTTGTGGTCCTTCCCGTACTTGAGGTGGGCCGACTGGCGGGTCACGCCCAGGGCGTCGCCGATCTGCTGCCACGACCAGCCCTGCGCTCGCGCCACGCCCACTTGATCGGCCTCGACCCGTTCGGCCAATCGCTGCAACGCCAGCGCCGCCCGCAGCCCAAGGGCCGGATCCTTTTCTGGGACCACATCCAACTCATCACTGTCGTTCATCGTGTCAGTTTATCTTGACACTGCCCGGTTGTCAAGCATAACTGACAGAGGGAACGGCGCGAGGTTCCAGGATACGAATCGTCCACGTGGGCGTCAGACGTGCGCGCCCGGTGCGTCACACGCAGGTGAAAATGGCTCGCAGTACGCTCGAAGAGGTGCTCGAACGCTGGACTCGCGTTGTCGTGCACTGGCGCGCAGTGGTCATCGTGTTCTGGGTCGCGGTCATCGTCGTCGGTGTCCTCTCCGCGTTCAAGCTGCCCGACCTGCTCACGACGTCGCTGACGGTGCCCGGCACCAGTTCGGCCCAGGCCAACCGCATCCTGGAGCAGCACTTCGGCCAGAACATCGAAGGCAGCTTCACCGTGATCTTTAATAAGGCCCATCCCTCCACCGCCCGCGTCGCCGTGATGGAGCGCGAACTACGCGCGGCGGTCAAAGAGCTACCAAACGCTCGCGCCTCCTCCATCACGTCGACGGACGGCCTGCTCTACGCCACGGTCACCACGCCATTCGACCTCGGCCGGGCGGCGCCCTACACCTCGACCCTGCGCCATGCGCTCGAGCGCGTCGGTTTGGGCGACACCCAGGTCACCGGCGCGCCGGCCCTCCAGCACGACATCACCCCGGTCCTCGCGAGCGACCTGCACCACGGCGAGCTGCTCGCCGTGGCCGTCGCCCTGCTCGTGCTGGCGCTCGTGCTGGGTCTCTCCTGGGCGATGCTGGTGCCGCTCATCGTGGCCGGCGCCACGATGGCGGGCGCCCTAGCCATCATGTTCGCGCTCGCCCACCATTTCTTGATGGTCCTGTATATCCCCAACCTCGTGGAGCTGATCGGCCTCGGGCTGGCCGTCGACTACTCGCTGCTCATCGTGCATCGCTACAAGGAGGAGCTGGCCGACCCGGCGACCGAACCCGTCGACGCCGTGGTCGCCACGATGTTGTCGGCCGGACGGACCGTACTGGTATCGGGACTGGCGGTGACGCTCGGCCTGGCGGTGCTCTTCCTCATCCCCGTGCCGTTCGTGCGGTCCCTCGGCTTCGCCGGTCTGGCGGTGCCGATCGTCTCGGTCGCCAGCGCCCTCACCCTGCAGCCGGTCCTGCTGTCGCTGTTGTCGAGGCGGGGCGTGGCCGTGGCGACGCTGCCCTTTGGGGCCGGCGCGCGTCAAGGCCCCGGCCTCTGGGCCCGCCTCGCCACCTTCGTGACCGCCCGGGCGATCGCGGTGGCCGCCGCGGCGGTGTTGGTACTGGTGCTCTGCGCCTCGGCGGCGCTGTGGCTCCAGCTGACACCGGGCTCGCTACGGGCCATACCGCAGAACAGCCAGGCGGCCCGGGGACTCGCCACCCTGCAGGACCGCGGCGGGCCGGGCATCGTCACGCCGATCGAGGTCGTCATCGACGCGCGCCAGCCGGCGAAAGCGCTGGACAAGAGGGTCTCGGCCGCGACCCTGCGCCTGGCCATTCAGCTCACCAAGGACCGGGAGGTCTTCTTCGTCTCCATGGGCTCGACGCCGTCTTTCGTGGACCGCTCCGGCCGCTACCGCCAGATTGACGTGGTCGCACGTGACGGCTTCGGCGACGAGCCGTCACAGCGGCTCGTGCGACGCATCCGCGACGTCGACGTGAAGTTGGCCCGCTTCCCGGCCGGGGTGGGCGTCTACGTCGGTGGCGCGCCGGCCCAGGGTGTCGACTTCCTCAATCGCGTCTACGGCAACATCGAATGGATCGCGCTGCTCGTGCTGGCCCTCGCCTACCTGGTCCTCGTGCGGGCCTTTCGCTCGCTGGTGCTAGCCCTCATGGCGGTCGTGCTCAACCTGTTGTCGATCGCGGCGACCTACGGGCTGGTCGTGATGGTCTTTCGATTCGGCCTGGGGGCCGACACGCTCGGACTCTACCGGGTCTCCCAGATCGAGGGGTGGGTGCCGGTCTTCCTCTTCGCCATGCTCTTCGGCCTGTCGATGGACTACGAGGTCTTCTTCGTCTCGCGCATGCGCGAGGCTCGCGACCACGGCGCGACGACCCGCCAGGCAGTCATCGACGGGATGTCGCACACTGGCCGGGTCGTCAGCGCCGCGGCCCTGATCATGGTCGGTGCCCTGCTCGGGCTCATCCTCGGTCACGTGGCCGGCCTCCAGGAGCTCGGGGTGGGACTCGCGCTCGGGGTCCTCGTCGACGCCACCATCGTGCGCGGACTGTTGATGCCCAGCCTGATGACCCTCTGCGGCGACGCCAACTGGTACCTACCGACAGCGGTCGCGCGCCTGTTGCTCCTAAAGCACTCGCCCCTCGCACGGGGCGAGGGGCGAGAACTGCTTCGAACCGACGGGGACTAGGGGGCGACCACCGTGATCGCGAACCTCATGGCCGGCAGCTGGTAACCGAGCGCCAGGCCCGGGTCATCCTGGGCGTAGGTCAGTACCGGCACCATGCCGTAGGGCGTGCTCGCGAATGAGGGCGAGAGCGAGTAGAGCATCGGGTAGAGGTCGATCAGGTGCGTCCCGGGGGCTCCGGTGGCGATGAGGTTCAGGACCACGTCACCGTTGGAGTTGAAGCCGCAGCCGTAACCGATGTAGCTGTTGTCGTAGTCGACGCCGACCGTGTTGTCGAGCTGCGTCCAGCCAACACCTTCGATGTGGATCTGGAAGGGCTGACCCTGCACGACGCTGAGCGACGTGACGGCCGTCGTGGAACCGGCGGCCTCGTAGCCGACGATGCTCTCCTTGACGTAGAAAGGGACCTGGGCGACGACCTTAGTGCCCTGGACGAGCTGGATGGCGTGCCAGCCGCCCAGCGCCGGCGACGGGATCGTAATGGTGTCGCTCAGTGCGTTGGCGCTCGGCGTGACCGCCGCGGCCAGGGACTGCGTGGTGAAGGCCCAGCAGGTACTCGCACAGTTCACGCGGTTGCCCACGACGGTCGCCCATTCGAACTGGGTCGACACGTTGGCGGGCAGGCCGGACGCGTTGATCGTGACGCTCGTGCCCTCGGGGCCGCTCGAGACCGACGCCGTAGCGGTGGCCGTGGACTTGGCGCCCAGACCGCCTTCGTCGAGGGTCGTGACCTGGGCGAGGGTCGGCGCGACGCTGGCCGGCCAGTCAATGGAGGCGGCCGGTGCGCCGTCGTCGGCGGTGACCGTGAAGGTGTCGACCGCTCCGTTGGTGTAAGGGATCGGCGACTGGGGCACGTTCAGGTAGAGGTAACTGATGGCGTTGCCGATCTGGATGGTGTGGGGACCGACCGCTCCGGAGGCGCGGATCGTCGCCGTGGCGACTCCCCTGGTCCAGTTGGCCATCATCTCGCCGACGTAGTGGTTGTCGTAGAGCAACGAGGCGCCGCCGGTGTAGAGGCTGTCACCGAGTCCGCTGTACGTGATCGTGATCGGCGTGCCGACGGGACCGCTAGTGGGCGAGATGGTCACGGTGCGCAACGTCGTGAAGGTTCCTTCGCTCAGTTCCGTCGTGCCCACCACCGCGTAGATGCTGTGGGCCCCGCCGAAGTCCTTGGGCGCGTCGATCGTGACCGAGAAGCCGCCGGCGGCGGTCGTGACCACGGTGTCGAGCACCACGTTGATCTTGTTGTAGTTGGTGCCGAGGTAGTTGACCGTCGACGGGTCAGCGCCGACGACCCAGGTCGCGTTGGCCGTGGCCCACTCGATCTGGACGCTCGTGGTCGCCGGTAGTCCCGCGCCGACGATCGTCATGGGGGTGCCGATGAGGCCGGACGAGGGCGTGACGCTCAGGTCCGAGATCGTCGCGCTGGGTGTGGAGGGGGCCGCGACCGGTCCGGGCAGGGGGGCCACGCCGGAGAGGGCCGGCGAGGTGAGCACGATCGGGGTCGTGGCGGTGGGCGCCACGACGGCCTTGACCTTCTTCACGATGGGCGCCTTGGCCTTGTGCTTGTGCACGGTCGCCGAGCTCGCGCTCGAGGCGATCATGACCGTGGAGCACAGCAGCGCCGCGCTGGTGAGGACTACCGTCATCACTCGCGCCCGATCAGACTTCAGAAGAACCTTCATGGCATTCCCTTCACACTGCGATATTGATAATTAATCAAAAACTTACGGGATTCTTTTGAGTGAATTCCGCCCTTAAGCGGGGTCCAATGTCACATCGTCGGCCTCGCGGCCGACGATGTGGATTGAACGTGCTGCAATTCGAAGCTCGCTACTTAGCCAACCGTGGTGGTCGTGGTGGCGGGAGTGGTGAGGCTCGTCACCAGCGTCACCGTCGACTGGTTGTCGAAGCCGCCCACGCCGTACACGTAGGTCATGGACGGGATGGCCTTGATCGCTTTCACGAACTTCACGGCCTTGTGGCCCTTGGTGGCCTTCTCGGCCTTGACACCCTTGACGCCCTTGACGGGGTTGGTCACGATGGTCATCGTGTAGTTGTAGTTGCCCGCGGCGTAACCGGTCGTTACCAAGGTCCCGGTCCACCAGCCGTCACGTGTGCTGTAGGCCATGGCGACCTTCGCGGTGGATCCGGCGGTGGTGCCAGGGATCGACACCGTCACCGACTTCGTGTTGGCGGCCAGCAGCGGCAAGGCGGTCACGAGGTCCTGACCGTACATGCGGAACAGGACCGTCTGGCCGATCTGGAAGGTGTTGGTCGGAGAGCAGGCGGCGTCGACCGCTGGTGTCTCCCCCGAGATCGTGGCCGTGTCGGCGTTGATCGCGAAGTCCTTCGATATGCCAGCATTCGCGGGGATGGCGGCGACGGTCGTCGTCGTGGTCGCCAGCGTCGTCGTGGTGGTGTCGCCCAGTGCGCTACCGCCACTGAGGGTCGCCACGCCACTCAGACCCAGTCCGAGCGCCACGGCGCTGATGCCTATTCCCTTCGTGAAACTCTTCATTTTGAAGCCTCTTTTCTTTTGGTTGATTAGTTCTTGTTAGCCGTCGATCAGCGGATGGTGAGCGTGCCGCTCAGCTTCGAGGTGAAGGCGGGGCTCTGGGTCCCACTGACCCCGTCATTGGCGATGGGGAACGATCCGCTGAACTTGAGCGATCCGGTGGCGCCCTTCAACTTGCCCGTGCCGCTGATGACGGTGGCAGTTCCGGTGAGGGTGACGGTGCCCGCCGCATTCTCCGGCGCCGCTCCCGAGGAATTCTTGCTGAGGATCCTCAGCGTCAACGTACCGCCGGGCCCTGCGAGCCTGCCCGAGCCCGTGTAGTGAAAGCCGGAACTCGCGGCGGTGGCGGGCACGTTGCCCGATCCGCTCAGCGTGGTAGCACCGAGGTCGGTGGAGGTTCCCCTGCCCGTCACCGACGTGACATTGGCCGAGGTCGACTGGCTGGCCACCGAAGTGAGCAGGAACGTCAACGTTCCGCTGTAGGTGCCCTTGAACGCGACTTTCTTGACCGCGACGCGGCTGGCGAGCTGGCTGGTCGCCACGGCGGAACTCGAGTGAGTGGCGGCGCCCGATGAGACGGCCGTCCCGACGGAGGTTACGAGCGCGAGGGCCCCGATGGCGGAACCGATCTGGACGATGGTCCTGGTGCGATTGACTGACGAACGACTCTTCATTTCTGTCCTCACTGTTCAGTGATTATTGCGATGGCTTGTACAAAAAACCCTACGCATCGACCCATAAGTAAGGTCAGCGAAAAGTGAGGTCGAAAGTCACTTTGACCTCGCGGCATCGCACGTTTTCGACGTACAACTCGACCGCGAGGCCGGCAAAAAAATGTTCCATAGCGATCGGAGATTTCGTATCAATATGTCGAATATTCGTCATCCACGTTTACGATGCGGCTGCCACGCCACGGGGACCGAAGGGGCGCCAGGACCGAAGCGTTGACGGTCCGTGTGGCTTGCTTGGTGACGACCAGCACCGAGCGCGAATGGTCGCTCGAACTGTGTTTCGACTAGCGACGCTGTTGCAGGGCAGCGATGACGGCCTTGCCATCGGCCTGGCCCCTGGTCAGCTTCATGACCTGCCCGACGAAAAACTGGGCCAACTTTTCGTCGCCCTCGCGGTACCGGCTCCACTCGTCGGGGTGCGCTTCGATCAACGAGTCGACGATCGCCTCCAGGCTGTCCGTCGAGAGTTGCTCGAATCCCCGTTGCGACGCGATCGCCCGCGGATCACCGCCGTTAGCGAGCAGTTCACCCAGCACGGTCTTGGCCTGGGTGGCCGACAGTTGACCGTGCTGTTCCATGAGAACCGTGTCGGCGAATGCCGCCGGCGTCAGGTTCGCCACCTCATCGATGGCCGCCGCGACCTCGTTGGCCGCGCGCGATATCGCGAGGGTCACGTCGGCACCACGCTCGACCGCCGCCTCCACCAACGTCTCGAGGCCGAGGTCGATCACGACCTCGACCGCATCCAGTTGCGCCTCGGTGGGCTCGTTCAGTCGTTCCCGGAGTTGTCGGCGCCGCTCGGCGGGCATGGCCGGCAAGCCCGCGCGCACCCGGTCCTGCCACGCCTGATCGGGGATCAGGTCCACGAGGTCCGGTTCGCGGAAGTAGCGGTAGTCCTCGGCCTCCTCCTTGGTGCGCATCGTCGACGTCTCGCCTAGGTTCTCGTCCCAGTGGCGGGTCTCCTGGCGCACGACCTCGCCGTGTTCGAGCATCTCGACCTGGCGCCGCGCCTCGTAGTCGATGGCGCGCTGGAGACTGCGCAGCGAGTTGAGGTTCTTGATCTCACAGCGCGTGCCGAGCGCGGCGTTGGCCTGACGCACCGAGACGTTCGCGTCGATGCGCATGGACCCCTCCTCCATGCGCCCGTCCGACGCCCCCGTCGCGATCAAGATGCCCCGCAACTCCTGGGCGTAGGCGCGGGCCTGGGCCGAGGAGCGGATGTCCGGGCCCGACACGATCTCCACGAGCGGCACGCCGGAGCGGTTGTAGTCGACCAGGGAGCGGTCGGCCCCCTGCAGTCGGCCGGTCCCCCCGAGGTGGGTCGACTTGCCGGTGTCCTCCTCGAGGTGGGCCCGCTCGATCGTCACCCGGCTGGCGTCGGGCAGGTCAAGGTACCCGCCGACGTTGATCGGCAAGTCGTACTGGCTGATCTGGTAGTCCTTGGGCATGTCCGGATAGAAGTAGTTCTTGCGGTGAAAGGTTGACGGCGCGATGGTGCAGTGCAGCGCCACGCCGATGGCCATCGCCAATTCGACCGCGCGCACGTTGAGCACCGGCAACGACCCGGGCAGCCCGAGACAGACCGGGCAGATGTTGGTGTTCGCCTCGGCACCGAACTGGTTGGGGCACCCGCAGAACATCTTGGACCGGGTGCGCAGCTCGGTGTGGACCTCGAGTCCCACCACCATCTCGTAGCCGTGCTCGAGCGTCATGGTCGACCATCCGCGATCTCGAGGACCCGCGCCGCCGCGAAGAGTCGGGCCTCACTGCGACCGGGGCCGAGCAGCTGCACGCCGACGGGCAGTCCACCCTCGCCCGTGCCGAAGGGCACCGAGATCGCCGCCTCGCCGGCGAGGTTGGTCGGGATCGTGAAGACGTCCGAGAGGTACATCGAGAGGGGGTTGGCCGTCTTGGCGCCGAAGGCGAAGGCCACCGTCGGCGTCGTGGCGCCGAGCAGGAGGTCGACCTCGCGATAGGCCCGGGCGAAGGCCCCGATCATCTGGGTGCGGACCTTGAGGGCCTGGCCGTAGTAGGCGTCGTAGTAGCCGGCCGACAGCGCATAGGTGCCGAGCATGATGCGCCGCTTCACCTCCGCGCCGAACCCGGCGGTGCGGGTCGCCTCGTTCATCGCCGCGACGTCGTCGCCGTCCACGCGCAACCCGTAGCGTACGCCGTCGTAGCGGGCGAGGTTGCTCGAGGCCTCGGCCGGGGCGATGAGGTAGTAGGCGCTCAGACCCAGTCGCAGTTCGGGGATCGAGAGCTCGACGGTCGTGGCGCCGGCCTTCTCGAGCGCCTCGCGCGCCCGGGCCACCGCCTCGAGCACCTCCTCGTCGGCCCCCTCGATCAGCTCGCGTACGACGCCGACGCGCTGACCCGCGACACCGTCGCCGACGTGGGCGACCAGCGAGGGCGATGGCTCGGGCAGCGAGGTCGAGTCGAGCGGGTCGTGGCCGGCGAGCACCTCGAGCAGGGTCGCCGCGTCGGTGACGGTCTTGGCGAAGGGGCCGATCTGGTCGAGCGAGCTCGCGAAGGCCACGAGGCCGTAGCGCGACACCAGGCCGTAGGTCGGCTTGACGCCGATCACCCCGCACAGCGCCGCCGGCTGGCGGATCGATCCCCCGGTGTCGCTGCCGATCGCGATCGGCGTCATGTCGGCCGCGACCGCCGCCGCCGAGCCGCCCGACGAGCCGCCCGGCACGCGCGAGGTGTCGAGGGGATTGCGCGTGGGGCCGAAGGCCGAGTTCTCGGTCGAGGAGCCCATCGCGAACTCGTCGAGGTTGGTCTTGCCGACGGGGACCGCCCCGGCCGCGAGCAACTTTTCGACCACCGTCGCGCTGTAGGGGGGACGCCATCCCTGAAGGATCTTGGAGGCGCAGGTGGTGGGGACGCCGCGCTGGCACATGTTGTCCTTGATCGCGATGGGCACGCCGGCCAGCGGCCCGGCCGAGCCGCCCCGGGCCACGACGTCGTCCACGCGCCGCGCGGCCGCCAGGGCGCCCTCCTCGTCGACGAAGAGGAAGACGTGCAGTTCGTCGTTGCGCGCGCGCACGGCCTCGAGGGACCTCGTCAGCTCCGCGACCGCGGACGTGGCACCGGAATTGACCTCGCCGGCGATCTGGGCGGCCGACTTCACGGCGCCTCGCCCATGATCCGCGGCACCGCGAAGCGGCCGTCGCGGGCGTCGGGCGCCATGGCGAGCACCTCATCGCGGTCGAGGCAAGGACGGACCTCGTCCTCGCGCACCACGTTGATGAGCCCGAAGGGGTGGGCGACGGGCACGACGCCCTCCAGATCGAGCGAGGCCATGTCACTCGCGTGCTCGAGCACCTGGCTCAGCTGCTCGGTGAAGAGGTCCAGCTCGCTTTCGCTCAGCGAGAGGCGGGCCAGTTTGGCGACGTGCGCGACGTCCTCACGACGCAGCGGGCTCATCGACCGAGGACTTCGCGCAGGAAGGCCACCGTCTCGCGCTCGATCAGCGCGGCGTCGTTGTCCAACGTCGCGACGTGATACGAGTCCTCGAGCCAGATCTGCGTGACCGGCCCCGTCGTGAGCGACACGATGTCCTCGCCCCGCTCCCAGTTGACCGTGTGGTCGACGCGGCTGGTGAGCAGCAGGCTCGGTACGGTGATCTTGGCGAGTTCCGCGCGCACCGCGGCCAGCCCGTCGCACGCGCTCTTCGTGCAGACGAGCGGCGTGGCGTCGTAGGCCGCCTCGGAGACGTTCTCCTTCTTGATGTCCGAACCGACGGCCTCGATGGTCTCGACACCGGCGGCGATCAACTGCTCGAGCCCGTCGAGCAGTTCGGGGTTGAGCGGATTGATCCAGGGGTTGATGAAGACGCAGCCCACGACCGGCGGTCGTGACTCGGCGACCAGCGCGGCCAGGCCGGCGCCCATCGAGAGCCCGACGACGGCGACGCGCTCGCAGCGTCCAGTCAGTTCGTCGTAGCTGGCCAGCGCCGTCGCGGACCAGTCGGCCCAGGACGTCGTCATCATGTCCTCGAGCGTCGTGCCGTGACCGGGCAGACGCGGCAGCTCGACGCTGAACCCGGCGTCGGCGCAGGCCTGGGCCAGGGGGCGCATCGAGACGGGATTGCCGGTGAACCCGTGCAATACGAGCACGCCGTGGGGGCCGCCGGCCGCGGAAAACGGCTCCGCGCCGGGCATGATGTCGGTCGTCATAGGTCTAAAGACTAATGGCGGCGACTGTCCTCAACGGATGGACAGAGCTCAGGAGTAGAGCGACGGGAGTTGCGCGGCCAGTTCCTCGACGCCCCAGCGATCGTTCTTCTCGAGGGTGTCGGTCATCGTCCAGTTCTGGAACTTTCGCACGGTGCCGCCCTGGACGAAGAAGACCTGGCCGGTGGCGCCGTTGTCCTCCATGGCCAGCGCCGCGACCAGTGGCGAGATGTTCGCCGGATCCCACACGTCAAAGACCGCGGCGTCGCTGGGCTTGACGACGTAGTCCATCAGTCCCGGCGTCGATTCGGTCATGCGGGTGCGCGCCGCGGGGGCGATCGCGTTGACGCGCACGCCGTAGCGGCCCAGCTCTTCTGAGAGGATCATCGCGAAGGCCGCGATGCCCGCCTTGGCGGCGCCGTAGTTCGATTGACCGATGTTGCCGAGCAGCCCCGACGTCGACGAGGTGCAGATGATCGAGGCCTTCACGGTGCGTCCGGACTTGGCCTGTTCGCGCCAGTAGGTGGCGGCGTGGTGCGACGGGACGAAGTGGCCCTTGAGGTGGACATTGATCACGGCGTCCCAGTCCTGCTCGCTCAGGTTCACCAGTACGCGGTCACGCAGGATTCCGGCGTTGTTCACCAACACGTGCAGGTCGCCGAAGGCTTCGACGGCGCAGGCGACGAGACGGGCCCCGCCCTCCCAGTCGGCGACGTTGTCGTGGTTGGCCACGGCCTCGGCGCCCATGGCGTGGATCTCGGCCACCACCTCCTCGGCCGGCGTGGCCGCGGTGGCGGATCCATCGAGGGCTCCGCCGAAGTCGTTCACGACCACCTTGGCCCCTTCGGCGGCGAAGAGCAGGGCGTGCTCGCGGCCGATGCCGCGACCGGCCCCGGTGATGATGGCGATCCGACCGTCCAATGCGCCCACGACAACCCCCTAAGAAATGAATGGTGAACCGATTGTAACGATTGACGCTGGAGCGATCCTCAGCTCCGGTAGCGGCGAAAGCCCGGCGGACGGGCGTGCGCGTGGTAGTGGTCGGGAATGTTGCGCATGTGGTCGTCGAAGGTCCACGTACCCTCGCCCAGTTCTTGGTCGGCGACGTGGGCCAGGTAGGTCCTCATCCGGTCGCGTTCGCTCGGGGGCGGGTCAGGGTCGTGGGTGCGCCAGACGACCATCGGCACGAGGCAGATCTCGCAGTCGCCGATCCAGCAGAGGTCGTTCTCCAGGTACCTCGTAGTGATGACGGCCGCCTCGCAGAGCTCGCACGAGTCGCTCACTGAACGTCGAGCACCACCGTGGACTTGTACGGCACCATCGTGCCGGCCCCCGGCGACTCCGAGATGACCTTGGTCCAGGTGGTCGTCCCGGCCCCGGGGCCGGTGGTGGTGAAGTAGAGCACCGCCTTCTTCATCGCCGCGTAAGTCTGCGCGTAGTCGAGGCCGATCACGTTGGGCACCGCGCGCGCTCCCTGGCCGGCCAGCGTCGTCGTGGTCGTCGACGACGTGGACGAGGTCGTCGTCGACGCCGACGTCGTCGTGGTGGTGCTCGGGCCCGGTCCGCGGCTCAACTCGAGGATCACCGACGCGCCCCGCGGCACGGCCACCGGGTTCGTCGTGTGGCCGTAGAGCACGCCGGCGACGAGGCCGGTAACGAAGCGGGTGCTGGCGATCGACTTGTCCGACGGGCAGGTGGCGCTCACGGTGTGGCGGTGCAGGATCGCGGTGTCCCCGGCGCACTCGCGACCGAGCAGGTTGGTCGGCAGCGTGATCATGTTCGGCCCGTCCGAGACCCGCACCGTGATGACCGCCCCCGACTTGCCGACGGTGCCGGCCGCCGGGCTCTGGAACATGATCTCGTTCTTGGGCACCGTCGCCGACGTCTCGGGCGTGTCGACGCTGATGGTGAAGCCGTCGCTCTTGAGCAGCGTCGAGGCCTGGGAGAGCTTGAGGTTCACCAGCGACGGCACGGTCTGCTTGGACGTGAACAGTCCGAACTTCCACGCGGCCGCGCCCGCGACGGCCACCACCAGCAGCAAGATCGCGGCCGCGAGGAATCCGATGCGGCGCTGGCGCGGCGGTCGATTGGGCGGCAGCGCGCCGTAACCGCGGCCGGGGCTCGAACGGAGCGGGCGGAACTCGCCCTCGCGCGCGCCCGACGTCGTCACGCGCGACGACGCGGGGTACTGGGCGGCGACCGGGAAGACGCTGGCGCCGGTGCCCACGATCTGGTCGGGCGACGGGGGACGGAACCCGATCGAGGTCCTTGGCTCTTGCGGCGTGAAGCGTTCGAGCAGCGGCACGTCCGAGCGCACCGGCGCCACGACCAGTGGCGCGTCGTCGTTGAGCACCGTGCTCAGCCGGGTCGCGAACTGCTCGGCGTCCAGACGCAGCAGCGGGTCGGGCACGGCCGCCTGGGCGAGCAGCATGTCGAGCGTGCCCAGCTCGGGCCGCACGGGCAACGGCGCGTTGATGCGGCTGCGCAGCACGATCTCGGCCGTCATGCCGTCGAAGGGCGTCATGCCGGTCGCCGCCTCGAAGAGGATGAGCGCGAGGGAGTAGACGTCGGTCTTGGGTCCCACGATCTCGCCCAGCACCTGCTCGGGGCTGAGGTAGCGCACGTCGTCGAGGTTGAGGCGGTCACGGTAGCCGTCACCCAGGCCGGCCAGGGCGATGTCGCTGACGCGCACGCGGCCCTCGCCGTCGAAGAGCAGCTTCGAGGGTGAGAGCGACCCGTGGACGAATCCGTTGGCGTGGATGTAGGCGAGCGCGCTGGCGACGTCGCGCCCGAGGCGGGCCACGTCGTCGAGGCTCAGGCGACGGCCCGACGCCAATACGTCCTCGAACGAGCCGCCGTTGAGGTACTCGCTGATCATGAAGATCGAGCCCGACTCCTGTCCCCCGTCGAAGACCCGCGCCAGGTGCGGATGGCTGAGGGTGGCGCTGCGCACGATGTGGTCGCGAAAGGTCCGACGGACCTGTTCGTGGGTCGCCAGGTTCGCCAGCAACACCTTTACGACGACACTGCGGTTGAGCGAAAGGTCGTCGGCCAGGTAGACCTCGGCCGTGCGACCGACGCCGAGCAACTCGACGATGCGGTAGCGACCAGCGAGCTCGTGACCGGGGTTATAGGTGTACGGCGACATGTTTCCCCAACCCTACCGATATTGGCTCACGAGAGTGTGGCTGTCCACGTGCCGGTGTTGAGCAGCCGACGAAACTCCGAGGCCGCCACCATCGCGACTCCCAGTTCGCGGGCCTTGGTGAGTTTGGAGGCCCCGGGGGCCTCGCCCACCACCACGCAGTAGGTCTTCTTCGAGACCGAGCCGGGCGACGTCCCCCCGCGCGCCACGATGGCCGCCTCGGCCTCGTCGCGCGTGAAGCCCTCGACCGCTCCCGTCACCACGACGGCCCGTCCCTCGAGGGTCTTCGCCGGTCCGGCGTCGCGGTCCGGCTCGCGCAGCGCCAGGCCGGCGTCGGCCAGTCGGGCCATGCGCTCGAGGTTCTCGGGCTCACGCACGTTCTGGTGGACCGAGGCCGCGATGACCGGTCCGATGCCGTCGATCGCCTCGATCTGCTCGAGCGGCGCCTGCGCCAGGGCGTCGTAGGTGCCAAAGGCCCGGGCCAGTTCGCGTGCCGCGACCGGGCCGACGTGGCGAATGCCGAGGCCGACCAGCACCCGACTGAGCGGGGCCGACTTGGCGCCGGCGATCGCCTCGACGAGCGACGTCGCCGAGAGCTCACCGAAACCCTCGAGGGGCGCCAGGGCCTCGACGCGCAGGCCGAACAGGTCCGCGACGTCGCTGATCAGCCCCTCGGCGAGCAGCTGGGCGACCCGTTGCTCGCCCAGCCCCTCGATGTCGAGCGCGCCCCGTGAGGCGAAGTGGATGATCTGCTGGAGCTGCTGGGCCGGGCAGGCCGGGTTCACGCAGTAGGTGTCGCTCTCGCGCCCCACGCGCACCAGCGCCGCGCCGCACTCGGGACAGTTGGTGGGAAAGACCCAGGGTTTGGGCCGCTTCGCGCCGGCCTCCACGACCGCGGCGACGACCTCGGGGATGACGTCGCCAGCCTTGCGCACGATGACGAGGTCACCGGGACGCACGTCCTTGGCGCGCACCTGGTCCTCGTTGTGCAGCGTGGCCATCGAGACACGCGAGCCGGCCACCACCACCGGTTCGAGCACGGCGTAGGGCGTCGCGCGACCGGTACGCCCGATGGAGACCTCGATCGCGAGCAGACGGGTCGTGCGCTCCTCGGGCGGCAACTTGCGCGCGATGGCCCAGCGCGGCGCGCGACTGGTGAAGCCCAGCCGGGCCCGCTGGGCGAGGTCGTCGACCTTGATCACCACGCCGTCGATCTCGTAGGTGAGGTCGTGACGATGCTCTTCGAACCAGTCACTGCGCGTGATCATCGCGTCGACACCCGACTCCAGCTGCATCTCGTGCGCTGTGAGGAAGCCCCACCGTCCGAGCTGGCTAATGGTGTCGACGTAGCGCGAGAAGCTGAGCGCCCCGTCGCGGTCGACCAACTGATAGGCCAGGAACGACAGGGGCCTCGACCTCGTGACCGCGGGGTCCTTCTGGCGCAAGCTGCCGGCGGCGGCGTTGCGGGGGTTGGCGAACTCCTTGGCGCCCAGCTCGCGTTGGCGCTCGTTAAGCCTCTCGAAATCGGACTTGGCGAGGAAGACTTCGCCGCGCACCTCGACCCGACCCCTCGACCCGGCGGGCAGCGCCAGGGGCACGTTGGTGATCGTGCGCACGTTGTCGGTGACGTCCTCGCCGACCTGGCCGTCGCCCCGGGTGGCGGCTTGGGTCAGTTGGCCGTCGACGTAGGAGATCGAGAGGGCCAGGCCGTCGATCTTGGGCTCGACGGCGAAACTGAGGGCCGACGGCTCCTCGTCCAGACCCTTGGCGCACCGCATCGCCCAGGCCCGCAGCTCCTCGTCGTCGAAGACGTTGTCGAGGCTGAGCATCGCCTCGGCGTGCACCACCTCGCTAAAGACCCCCGACGTCGGGGCCCCGACCGCCGTCGAGACCGACGAGGCGTCGCGCAACTGGGGGTTCTCCGCTTCGAGCTGACGCAGCTCGCGCGCCAGCGCGTCGTAGTCGCCGTCGGGGATCAGGGGCGCGTCCTGGTTGAAGTAGGCGTCGTTGTGGCGCGCGAGCTCCGCTCGCAACCACGCCACGCGCTCGGCGGGGTTCACCGGCCGAGGACGATCGCCGCCCCGGCGACGATCGTTGGTTCGTCGCCCCGGTACAGCACCACCGACTGACCGGCCGCCACCGGACGGGCCGGCTGGGCCAGTGTCAGCCACCACTTTCTCGCCCCGTCGTGGTGCAGCGTCGCGGCCTGCGTCCGTCCGTGGGCGCTGCACTGGATCAACACCGCCGTGGCGTCACCCAGGGCCTCGTGCGAGAAGCTCAGGGAGTCCCCGTCGAGGTCGATCCGGCTCTTCACTATCTCCTCGAGACGACCGACCTCGACGCGTCGCTCGGCGATGCTCACGCGCGCGACGTAGCGCCGTTCGCCGTCACGAGCGGGCGCGACGCCGCGACGCTGGCCCACGGTCATCAGCTCGGCGACCTCGGTCGAGCCGAGGGACTCCCCGGTCGTCGCGTCGACGATCGCCGCGGGCGTCAGCGCGATCCGGCTGCGCAGGAAGGCCTCACGGCCCTTGGAGGCTTCGATGAAGCAGACGTCCTGACTGTCGGGCTTGTCCCAGGTGCGAAGTCCGAGGCGGGCCGCTTCAGCGCGGACCTCGCTCTTCTGCATGGTCCCGATGGGCAAGAGCAACATCGCCAACTGCTCCTCGCGCAGGTAGCCCAGCACGTAGCTCTGGTCCTTGGCGTCGTCGGCCCCGCGCACCAAGAAGTGCTGTCCCCCTCGCGCAAGGACCCGGGCGTGGTGACCGGTGGCGACGGCGTCGAACCCGAGCCGCCGCGCCCGCTCGAACAGAAGGTCGAACTTGATGTGGCGATTGCACTCGATGCAGGGATTGGGCGAGCGACCCCGAGCGTGGCCCGCCACGAAGGGCTCGACGACACGGCGTTCGAACTCCTCGGTGTAGTTGAAGACGTGATGGTCGATGCCGAGCATCTGGGCGACACGCCGGGCGTCGTCGACGTCGCCCACGGAGCAGCATCCCGAATCGGAGGCCCCGCCCCACAGCTTGAGCGTCGCCCCCACGACGTCGTGGCCCTGCTCGACCAGGAGCCCTGCCGTCACCGACGAATCGACGCCGCCACTCATCGCGACGAGAACGTTCATAGACCCAGTCTGCCAGTCAGCGGGCCGCACCCTCGGCGCGCAAGCGACTCACCACCGAGGTCAGGATCACGAGCAGCGCGTCGACGTCGTCCTGGGACGTCTCGGCCCCCATCGAGAGCCGCAACGCGCCGCGGGCGCGCGACGGCGCCACCCCCATCGCGTCGAGCACGTGACTGGCTACACCGGCCCCGCTCGAGCAGCTCGACGCCGCGGCGGCGCAGACGCCGCCCTGGTCGAGCAGGAAGAGCAACTCGTCGCTGGCGAGGCCCTCGAAGGTCACGTGCACCGTGCCGGCGAGGCGCCGAGCCCCCGGCGCCGTCAGCGAGCAGCCGTCGATGGTGGCCAGCCCGTCGCACAGCTGACGCTGGTAGCGCGCGACGCGCTCGTTCACCTCGTCACGTTCCTTCGCGGTGAGGCGCACGGCGCAGGCCAGGCCCACGGCGGCCGCGACGTCGACCGTACCGCCGCGACGTCCCCGCTCCTGTCCGCCGCCCGGCACCACGGCCTCGAGGGCGACGTCGCGGCGCAGGATGAGCGCCCCCGAATTGACGGGACCGCCGATCTTGTGCGCGCAGATCGACACCATGTCGATGGGCGCGGTCACGTCGCGCAGATCGAGCCACGGGGCCGCGGCGACGGCGTCGGTGTGGGTGACGGCGCCGGGGCTCAGCTCGGCGACGAGCGAGGCCACGCCGTCGAGGGGCTGGACCACGCCGGTCTCGTTGTTGGCCGTCATCACGCTGACGAGCGCCGTATCCGCGCCCAGCGCGTCGCGCAGGGAGTCGAGGTCGAGCACGCCCTCGGCGTCGACGTCGACGTAGCGCGCCGCGACGTCGGCGTGGTCGCGCCCGAGCAACCCGACGGCGTCGAGCACGGCGTGGTGCTCGACCTTTGACAGCACCACCGTCGTCGTCGCGTGGGTGCGCCGGTGGTGGCTGGCCACACCGGTGACCGCGAGGTGGCAGGACTCCGTGCCGCCGGCGGTGAAGATCACTCCGGCCGGCTTGGCCCCGACGAAGGAGGCGACCTCGTCGCGGGCCTCCTCGAGCGCGCGGCGCGCGTCGCGCGCGGCGCGGTGGGTGCCCGAGGGATTTCCAACGACGCCGTGCTGGAAGGGCGCCATCGCGTCGGCGACCTCGTCGCGGCGCGGCGCCGATGCGGCGTGGTCGAAGTAGTACTGCGTCATGCGACGTAGAACGCCTTGACGTTCGTGAACTCGCGCGCTCCGTACCGGCCCAACTCGCGCCCGAGACCCGATCTCTTGGTGCCGCCGAACGGCAGTTCGGCGATCGAAGCCACGGGGCTGTTGGCGAAGACCATGCCCACATTGATACCAACAATCGCGGCCTCGACCTCGTTTTGGTCCTGCGCCCAGATCGAGGCGCCCAACCCGAAGCAGGTGTCGTTGGCCATCGTGATCGCCGAGGCGAGGTCGGCCACGACGTGCACGACGGCGACCGGCCCGAAGAGCTCCTCGCGGCCCGCGCGCGAGTCGAGCGCGACGTTAGACAGCACGGTGGCCGGGTAGTAGTAGCCGCGCCCACTCGGCGTTGCTCCGGCGACCATCACGGCGCCGGCGGCGACCGAGGAGCGGACCTGCTCGACGAGCAGGTCGAACTGGGACCTCGTGGCGAGCGGGCCCAGTTCACTAGCGGTATCCATCGGATCGCCGGCCACCACCGAGGCCATCGCCCCCTCGAAACGCTCGGTGAACTCAGTCGCACGGTCCCGGACGACGATGAACCGCTTGGCCGCGATGCAGGACTGGCCGTTGTTCGACACGCGGGCCGTCACCGCCATCGCCACGGCGAGGTCGAGGTCGGCCGAGCTGGCCACGATGAAGGCGTCGGAGCCGCCCAGTTCCAGCACGCACTTTTTCAGGTGTCGCCCGGCCAGGGTCGCGATCGCGCGACCGGACCCCTGCGAGCCGGTGAGCGTCACGGCCGCGACACGCTCGTCGGCCACGACACGGGCCAGGTCGCCGACCTCGGCGAAGAGATTGGTCACGCAGCCCCTCGCCACGCCCGAGCGGACGAAGAGGTCCTCGATCAACGTCGCACAGCCCGGCACGTTCGGGGCGTGCTTCACGACGACGACGTTGCCGGCCATCAGGTTGGGCGCGAGGACCCGGAAGACCTGCCACAGCGGGAAGTTCCACGGCATGACGGCGAGTAGCACGCCGAGCGGCTCGTAGCGCACACCGCTGCGCGACGCCGGCGTCACGATCGGCTCCGCCTCGAGCATCGCCGGGCCGTGGAGGGCGTAGTAGCGCAACAGCGAGGCGCACTTGGCGACCTCCCCCTTCGCCGACGCGAAGGTCTTACCCATCTCTTCGGTCATCAACCGCGCGATCGCCGGCAGTTCGGCCTCGAGCAACTCGGCGCACCGCTCGAGGTAGCGGGCCCGGTCGGCGACGGCCACGCGCCGCCACGTAGCAAAGGCTTCGTGCGCGGTGGCGAGACGGAGATCGATGTCGCGGACCGTATGGCTCGCGTAGCGGCGAAGCACCTCTTCGGTGGCGGGGTTGACGGCGACAAAAGCCATCCGTCCAGTCTGGCAGTTGCGAGAAACGCGCTCGGCCGCGAACGGCCCTAGCGCGACCGGACCGTTCGCCCGATCTCGGCGACGATTGCCCGCACTTCGCCCGGCAGCTCTGAGGCCCCGGCGTAGACGGCGACACGGGACCCGGCGCGCCCGTGCAGGTGGGCGGCCATGGCCGCCGCGCTGAGAGGGTCGTGACCGCGAGCGATGGTCGCCCCGATCACGCCGGCCAGCACGTCGCCGGTCCCGGCAGTCGCCAGGGCGGCCGTGCCCGAGCGCACGACGCGCAGCGTCCCCGCCGGGTCGCAGATGACCGTCGTGGGGCCTTTCAACAGCACGACGCAACCGGTCCGGGCCGCGAAGGATCGCACGGCGTCGATCCGGTTGGCCGGGACCGGAGCGCCCGTGAGGCGGGCGAACTCACCCTCGTGCGGCGTGAGGACCCAGGGAGGGCTCGAACGATCGCGTGACGAGAGCAACGTGTCGTCGAGCCCGTCGGCGTCGAGCACCACCGGCACGGCCACGTCGGCCAGACGCTCGCGCAGCCACGAGGCGGCGTCGAAGCCGAGGCCCGGTCCCGCGACCACGGCGCGACAGCGCCGGTCGGCACTGAGCTCGATCCCGTGGACCACCTCGGGCGGCAAACGCACGAAGCTCGAGATGTCGCCGCGGCTGGCCAATCGAATCATCGAGGCGCCCCCGGCCAGGGCGCCGCGTACCACCAGTTCGGCCGCGCCCGGCATCAGCGGCGACCCGGCGAACACCTCGACCGCGTGGACCCATTTGTGATCATCGGGCCCGATCTCGATCAGCGACGAGAGGTCGCGGTCCTCGAGCAGTCCGTCACGGAACTCCTCGACGATACCCAGTCCCGCGAAGCGCAGCTCCCCCATCAGTCGTGCCGCCGGGCCCGCGACGTGCGCGAATTTGAGCGCCCCGAGCGCGAGCGTCACGTCGGCGTGCAGCGGCGCCCCCATCACCTCGCCGCTGTCGCAGTCGACCCCCGAGACGACGTCGACGGCCAGGACCTTGGTGCCCGCCACGAGCGAGGGTGCGACGTAGGGACGCGAGCAGCCCAGCCCGAAGGCCGCGTCGACGACAAGGTCGTAGGGGCCGAGCGAGCCGGGCTGGTCTCTCACGTCGATCACGTCCACCTTGGCGCCGCGCGAGCTCAGCCACGCGGCGGCCACCCGGCCGTCGGCGCCGTTGAGGCCCGGACCGCAAAGCACGGCGACACGCCGTCCGTAACAGGAGCCGAGCATGGCCTGAGCCTCGATCCCGACCGCGGTGCCCGCGGCGGCGACCAGGGCCTCGCTGGTGCGCAGCGCCACCGCCCGGGCGTCGGCCTGGCGCATCTCGTCACTCGCGAGGATGGGGATCACATGGGTCCGATCAGTGCCGCGCCCGATGGCGCATGCTCACGCGCGGGCACGCCCTACTTCTCACGCCTCTTGAAACGGGGGCGCAACGCGAACCACCACACCGAGAGGATCGTCGCCAACGCGCCGGCCAACCCGAGGGACGATTTGATGCCCTTGCCCGTGTTGTCCGTCATAGACCCATCGTAACGAGCGACGCGCCGGGGGCCGAAGCCCCCGGCGCGTCGCCGATCGGTGCGAGACCTGCTTAGTTGGCGGCTCCCACCGGGACCCGGGAGGCCTCGACGGCCAGCTCCAGGACGATCTTGTTGCCCACGATGAGGCTGCCGTTCTCGAGGTTGCCCTCGAAGTTGACGCCGAAGTCGCGACGGTCGATCTCGCCGGTCGCTTCGAAGCCCGCGACGTTGACGCCGGGGGTCATGCTCGGGCCCTCGCCGAGGAACTCCAGGGTGAAGATGACCGGCTTGGTGATGCCCTTGACGGTCAGGTTCGCCACCAGTTCGTAGTTGTCACCCTTGGGGGTCAACTTCGTCGAGACCAGCTCGAGCGTGGGGTAGTTCGCGAGGTCGAGGAAGTCGGCACTCTTGAGGTGGCCATCGCGCATCTCGTTGTTGGTCGTGATGCTCGAGGCCTGGACGGTGGCGTGCACGCTGGAGGTCTCGGGAGTGTCACCAATGGTGATCACACCGGAAAACTCGGCGAAGTTGCCGCGGACCTTCGAGGCCACGAGGTGGCGGGCGATGAAGCCCACGTTGGAGTGGACGGGATCGATGTTGTACACGCCGGGAGCGGGGAAGTTGCTCATGGTGACTCTCCTAATTTCTTTTGACACTTTCTGTGCCTCTCGTAGTATACTTGCATACGCAACTACTTGTCAAGCAATAATTGCTGTACTAAGAAAGTGGTAAGAATAATCTATGGAGATGCAGCCCAGCACCTGCCCCTCGGGCGACGAGAGGGTCCAGCTCTTCGGACTCCTGCTCGAGACGAACGCGCGACTGTCGCGCAGCCTCAGCGCGGAGTTAGAAGAGGGCTGTGAGTTGCCCCTGCCCTGGTTCGAGGTCCTGATCCAATTGCGCCAAGCGCCCGACGGCCGTCTCAAGATGAACCAGATCGCCGACGCCATCGTGCACTCGACGGGTGGCACTACCCGCCTGATCGATCGCCTCGAAGAGGCCGGTTTCGTCGAGCGCCAACTGTGCCCGAGCGACCGGCGGGCGATCCACGTGGCCATCACCGACCAGGGCAACCTCAAGCTCGATCGCGCCTTCGACGTGCACCTGGGCTACCTGGAGAAGAACCTCACCGCGCGCCTGAGCGGCGAGGAACGGGCCACGCTCGCGACGCTACTGACCAAGCTGAACGCGTCGCGCTAGCGGCGCGCCACCCAGGCCCGGGCCTCTCGACCGTCGTCCAACTCGAGGGACGTCCCCGCCCCGGCCCCGGCCGTAACGAGGACCTGCGCCGCCAGCACCTCACTCGAGAGCAACGCGAACCCATCGGCGAGGTCGTCGATACCCGTCACGTGCAGCACGATGCGGTCCGAGACGTCGAAGCCGGAGGTCTTTCGAAGGTCCTGCACCTGGCGGATCACGTCACGCAGGTAGCCCCGGCGACGCAGGTCGTCATCGAGGGCCAGGTCGAGAGCGATCACTTCGCCGCCGTCGCGCGAGACGGCGAAACCGTGCTCGCTCTTGACCCGCAATTCCACGTCGTCGCCGGTCAGTTCGAAGATACCGGTGGACAACGTCACGGCGAGCGCGTCGCCGGCTTCCAGGGTCTGGGCGGCGGCCACCGAGTCCAGGCGGGCTAGGGCCGGCTTGAGCTCCTTCACCGCTTCGCCGAGCCGGGGACCGACGACGCGGAAGTTCGGCACCAGTTCGAAGCTCAGTACTTCGGAGAGGTCGGTGCGGAATTCAAGCACGTCGACGTTCAGCTCCTCCTCCACCACGCCGAGCGGTGGCCGCGGCGCCTGCGCGGGCAGGAAGACCAGCGCCCTCGCGAGGGGTTGACGCACCTTGATGCCGGCCTCGGCCCGGGCCGCGCGCCCGAGCGACGTCAGGCTGCGCGCGACGTCCATCGACACCTCGAGGGCCTCGTCTCGTCGAGAGGCCAACGCCACCGGCCAGTCGGCCAGGTGCACTGAGGCCCGGTCGTCGCCGTCGAAGAGTTCGCTGTAGAGCCGCTCGGCGAGAAACGGGCAGAAGGGGGCGAGCAGCAGCGTCACGCGTTGGAGCACGTCCAACAGCGTCGCCTGGGCCGCGAGGGAGTCCGAGCGCGGCGCCGTCGGGTCGGTGCGCCAGAAGCGGCGGCGGTTCCGCCGCACGTACCAGTTCGACAGGTCGTCGACCAGCGAAATCAGCGCGTCGGTGCCGCCCAAGGGCTCGTACCCGTCGAGGGCCGCGGTCACCGTCTCGGTCACGCTTTCGAGGCGCGACAGGATCCACCGGTCCATCTCGGTGCGCCGGGCCGGCTCGGGGATCTCGGTGTCATCGGGGTCGAACCCGTTGAGCGAGGCGTAGGTCGTGAAGAAGCTGAAGGTGTTCCACAAGGTCGCGAGCGTCTCGCGCAACGAGGCGTCGATGGCGCCGAGGCTGGCCCGGGTCGACGTCCAGGGCGAACCCTGGGAGAACATCCACCATCGCAGCGCGTCCGCCCCCCGGGTGTTGAGGACCTCCCAGGGGTCGATGACGTTGCCCACGGACTTGGACATCTTTCGCCCGTTCTCGTCGACGATGTGGCCGAGGCAGAGCACGTGCTCGTAGGGCCGCTCGTTAAAGACCAGGGTGCTGATGGCGAGCAGCGAGTAGAACCAGCCCCGCGTCTGGTCGATCGCCTCGACGACCAACTGCGCCGGCAGTTGCATTGCCTCGGCGCTGCCGGCCACGTGCGGGAATCCCACCTGGGCCGCCGGCATCGCCCCGGAGTCGAACCAGGCGTCGATGACCGGCTCCTCGCGCTCGGCCGTTTCGCCGCAGGTGCGACAGCGCACCGTCACCTCGTCGATCGCCGGTCGGTGGGGATCGAGGCCGCTGAGGTCTCGCCCGGCCAGCTCCGAGAGCTCGTCGAGCGATCCCACGCAGGTGAAATGGCCCTGTTCGCAGCGCCAGATCGGCAGCGGGGTGCCCCAGAACCGGTCGCGCGACAGGGCCCAGTCCACGTTGTTCTCGAGCCATTCGCCGAATCGGCCGTCGCGGATGTGCGCCGGGTGCCAGTCGATGCTCTTATTCTGGGCGAGCATCTCGTCGCGCAGACGGCTCGTGGCGACGTACCAGCTCGGCTTGCCCCAGTAGATCAGTACGGTCCCGCAGCGCCAGCAGTGCGGCAACGTGTGGCTGTAGTCGTGACGGCGCAGCAGTATCGCGCGCCGCTCGAGCTCGTCGTTGATGGCCTCGTTGGCGTTGCGCACGCCCTGGCCCTCGAGCCAGGGGACCTCGGACGTGAAGCAGCCGTCCGGTCCGACGGGGTTCACGGTGGGTAGACCGTGCTCGCGCGCGATCTGGCGGTCGATCTCGCCAAAGGCCGGCGCCTGGTGCACGAGTCCCGTGCCGTCGTCGATGGTGACGTACTGCGCCTCGACCACGTAGCAGGCGTCGACCCCTTCGGGCAGCGCAACGTCGTCGAAGGGCCGCTGGTAGTGCACGCCACGAAGCTCACGGGCGCTCAACGTCGCGCTGGCCGCCGCCCCTTCGCCGAAGACCGACTCGATCAACGCCTCGGCGACCACGACGCCATCGACCACCGCGTAGGTGACGTCGGGATTGATCGCGACGGCCACGTTCGAGAGCAGGGTCCACGGCGTCGTCGTCCACACCGCCAGGTGCGTGGCACCGTGCAGGCCGCCGTGTCGGTCGGCGTCCAGGATCGCCAGGCGCACGTACGCGCTCTCGTCAACCTCTTCGGTGTGCACGCCGGGCTGGCCGAGCTCGTGGCTCGACAGCGCCGTGCCGCAACGCGGGCAGTAGGGCACGACCTTGAAGTCCTTATAGAGCAGTTCGCGATCGAAGAGCTGCTGGAGTTGCCACCACACCGATTCGATGTAGGAGCGGTGGTACGTGTAGTAGGCGTGCTCGAAGTCGGTCCAGTACCCAATGCGTTCGGTGAGCCGCTCGAACTCGCCGACGTAGGTCTGCACCGATTCGCGACAGAGCCGCGTGAACTCCGCGATCCCGATCTGCTCGACGATCGCCTTCTTGCCCGAGATCCCGAGCTCGCGCTCGACCTGGACCTCGACGGGCAGTCCGTGGGTGTCCCACCCGGCGCGCCGGGCCACGAATCGACCGTTCATCGTCTGGTAGCGGCAGAAGAGATCCTTGTAGACGCGCGCCCAGACGTGGTGCAGCCCGGGCATCCCGTTGGCCGTGGGCGGACCCTCGAAGAAGACCCACGGCGCCGCGCCCTCGCGATGTCGCATCGAACGCGCGAACACGTCGTTGGCCTTCCAGCGGGCGAGCTCGGCCTCTTCGATGGCCACAAAATCAATATCGGCGCTGACGGGGCGAAACACTGGTCTCCTTATGAATCTTCTAATCGTAGTGAACGGCCGGGTCGCTTCGAAGCGCCCTCTACGCTGGTGGGGTGCTGGCCCTGTCGATCAACGACGAACCGATCGAATCGAGTGACGCGCAGAGCGTCTACCAGTCGGCGATCGACGAGCTGATCAGTCGCTACGGCGAGAGCGACTCGTCCTGGCAGCTGGATCTCGATCAGTTCAAGCCGCCGCTCGGGATCTTTCTCGTCGCGCGCGTCGACACGGACCCGGCCGGATGCGTCGGTGTGCGCCCCATTGCCGACCCCGAACTGCACCTCGGCGAGATCAAACGGCTCTGGGTGCGACCGGACCTGCGCCGCAGCGGGGTCGCCGCGGCGCTGATGTCCGACATCGAAGAGAGGGCGCGCAACGCCGGCTACAGGCAGCTCTACCTCGAGACCGGGGACGCCCAACCGGAGGCCCGCTCGCTCTACCCGAAGCTCGACTGGACCTCGGTCGACGAGTACCCGCCGGGCGCCTTCAGCCATCCCAACGCCTACCGGTTCACGAAGGTCCTCTAGTCCGTTTCGGCGAAGCGCTCGTCGAGCCAGTTCTCGTCGAGCTGCTCGAGCGAGTCGAGCACCAGGTCGGCCAGCGAGAAGATCGCCTGGCCGCGGTCCTCGCCCGTGGGCACCGCGACGACCGTCATCGAACCGGCCTTGGCCGCCAGCACCCCGGCCGCCGAATCCTCGATCACGAGGCACTGCGACGGCGTAACGCCGATCGACGCGGCCGCGGAGAGGAAGACCCCGGGGTGGGGCTTGCCGTACGGTTCGGACTCGGCCGAGTGCACCGAGAGGAATCGGTCGCGAAGGTTGAAGTGATCCAGGCACCGGTAGATGAGCGGCAACGGCGTGGAACTGGCGAGGGCCACCGGTCCGCGCGCGCTGGTGAGGTCGATGGCCCGCAGGGCCCCGGGCAACAGGCGGCCCCGCTGCTCGACGAGGTCGCCGACGCGTTCGAGCAGCATCGACTCGACCTCGCGGGTGTCCGGCCCGGGCCAGGGATGTCGCGCGTACCAGTACTCGACCACTTCGGCGACGTACATGCCCTTGGTCGTTCGACCGTCGTCGCGGCTGAGCGGCACCCCCAGACGGCCGAAGATCTCGACCTCGGCCTCGTGCCAGAGGATCTCGGAGTCGATCAAGAGACCGTCCATGTCGAAGAGCGTGGCGCGAAGTGTCACCTCGCAACTCTGGCACACCGTCACTCGGTAGCGTTTACCCGTGATCGAGGTGCGCCCACTGGACCCCGGCGACGTCGACGCCGTCGTCGAGCGCATCGCCCGTCAGTTCGAGCGTGACAGCGCACGTTGTGCGCTGGTGAACCCGGCCCTCTCGCGCGAAGTGCTTCGTGACGCTCTCACGTCCGCGGCCCGCTCGACCTGGACCGCGCACCGCGACGGGCGCCTGGTCGGGCACCTCTTCGGCGCGCGCCTGACCAACCAGTCGAACGGAACGGGGATCTGGATCGGTCCCGACGGCGCCTCCTTCGACGACGATGACGTGCTCGACGCCCTCTACCGCCACGCCGCGACTCGCTGGATCGACGGCGGCGTGCTCGAGCATTTCGTCTGGACCCTTGACGACCCCCCGGCCACGCGGCCGTGGCACGAGCTGGGTTTCGCGCGCGTGCACCTGCGCGGGGTCCTCCCCCTCACCGAGCGACGGCGTCCCCTGCCCGACGGCTACTCGCTGCGCCGAGGAACGGTGCGCGACCTCGAACTCGCGCTCGCGCTCGACGAGGAGCTGGACCGGGCCCAGGCCGAGGGTCCGAGCTTGGTGCGCCCGGGGCCGTCGCCAGGGTCGCGGAGAGAATGGGTCGAGACCCTCGACGATCCCGAGACGGCGCACTATATCGTCGACCACGAAGGGGCCGGCGTGGCCCAGTGCGTCACGTTCCCGCTCACGAACCTGCGAGGCTCGTTCGCGCAGACCATCCACCTGAGCGGGGTCGTCGTGACGGCGGCCCACCGCCGACGGGGCGTCGCCACCGCGATGGTGGACGCGGCGCTCGCCGACGCGCGTGTGCAGAACTTCACTCACGCCGAGACGTCGTGGCGGGTGAGCAATCAAGAGGCGTCGCGCTACTGGCGTCGCTACGGATTCACTCCGACCTACGTGCGCCTGCATCGCACGATTGGCCAGTTCTAGTCCAGCAGTGCTTCGATCGCCTCGATGAGCGCCGGGTCCTGCGGTTCGACCTGGGGAGCGAATCGCTGCACCGTGCCACCAGGTCCTACCAGAAACTTCTCGAAGTTCCATCGGACGTCGCCGCTGTAGCCCGTGGCGTCCGCGGTTTTGGTGAGTTCGACGTAGATCGGGTGTCGATGCTCACCGTTGACGTCGATCTTCTCGTAGAGCGGGAAGCTCACGCCGTACGTCGTCGAACAGAACGTCTGGATCTCCTCGGCCGTCCCCGGCTCCTGACCGGCGAACTGGTTGCTCGGGAAGCCGACGACGCTGAAATCACGTCCGCCGTAACGTCGCTGGAGCGCTTCGAGCCCTTCGTACTGCGGCGTCAGGCCACATTTGGACGCCACGTTCACTATCAGCACGGTTTCGTTCTCGAATGCGCCGAGTGAACTCGGCTCGTCCGAGAGGGTG
Organism: Acidimicrobiales bacterium; assembly: GCA_050010495.1. Classification (GTDB taxonomy): domain Bacteria; phylum Actinomycetota; class Acidimicrobiia; order Acidimicrobiales; family RAAP-2; genus RAAP-2. The sequence continues at coordinate 8,851 of JBEKKW010000006.1, read as the reverse complement.
TGCACGGGGATGTCGTAGATACTCATGCTGGGACCCTAACGGCCCCTTCGCGACGGTGAATCGCTCCCGTAGGCTGACCTCATGCGCTGCGCCGTACTGCGAGAAGGCCACCTCGAAGTCCTCGAGCGCGAAGCGCCCCTGCCCGGACCACTCGACGTCGTGGTGGAAGTGCGGGCCGCCGGCATCAACAGCGCCGATCTCCTGCAGCGCCGGGGTCTCTACCCGGCCCCGCCGGGATCGCCCGCGGACATTCCCGGCATGGAGATGGCCGGCCTCGTCGCGGGCGTCGGCACCCAAGTCCACGAGGCCTTGCTCGGACGACGAGTCTGCGGCATCGTGGGCGGTGGCGCGCAGGCGTCACACTGCGTCATCGCGAGCGAACACCTGATCTTCCTGCCCGAGCGGGCCACTTGGGTCGAGGCCGGCGGGTTCGCCGAGGCCTTCCTCACCGCCCACGACGCGTTGGTGGCCCAGGGTCAGCTTCGAGAGGGCGAGCGGGTCCTCATCTCCGGGGCCACGGGAGGCGTGGGCACGGCCGCCGTCCAGATCGCGCACCACCTCGGCGCCCACGTGATCGCCGTGACCCGCACCGGCGAGCACCACGAGGCCCTGCGCGCCTTCGGGGCCGATGAGACGATCACGCTCGAGGACGTCGCGGCGATCGAGCCGGTCGATGTCGTGCTCGAACTTGTCGGGGCCGCGCACCTGAGCGTGGCGCTGCATCGACTGGCGCCATTCGCGAGGGTGGTCGTGATCGGCGTCGGTAACGGAGGAGCGAGCCTGGAGGTGGACCTGCGTCGGATCATGGCCACGCGGGCCACCCTCACCGGCTCGACCCTTCGCTCGCGGAGCCGGGACGAGAAGACGGTGGTCGTCGCCGCGGCCACGGCCTTCCTGGCGCCCCTGTGGGCGAGCGGCGACCTCTCGGTGCCGCTGTCGAGGTCCTTCGCGCTCGACGACGTCGGGGCGGCGTACGACTACTTCGCGCTCCCCGGAAAGTTCGGCAAGGTCGTCCTCGTCGTCGAGTAGTCAGTGCGGCTTCGCTACGAGGTCGGCGGGCCGCTCACGACCGCCGCGGTGACGTCGCTCACGTCCAGGCCGTACGGGCCGAACTGGCGCAGCAACCAACCGACGCCCGCGTCGGCCCACGGGCGAGGGTCGTCGCCGACCTTCGCGTTCACCACGATGTCGAAGCCGTCGAGGTCGGCGCCCGCGTCGAGCAGCCGCTGACGCAGCGTCGCCACGTCGGCCGGGTCCTGCATCTCGATGACCACGACACCCTGAAACCTCGCCGCTCGACGGATTGGTGCGGGGTTGGGCCACCGCGCGGCCAGCCAGATGGGTATGCCACCGGGACGATGCGGTATCGGGCGGAACGTGACCCCGTCGGCGCGGTAGTACGACCCGCGATGCTCGACCGCTTCGCCCGAGAGTAGTCCCGTCAGCACCACGAGGCCCTCGTCGAGCGCGCGCCCGCGCACGACCGCGTCCGTCTCGTCGCCGAAACGTGAGAGCTCGCCCTTGCGGCCGTCGTCGCCGATGCCCAAGCCGAGGATGAGCCGGCCGTGCGAGAGCCGGTCCAGGGTCAACGCCTGACGCGCGAGCACCTGGGGCCGGCGCCGGATCAGCGGAGTCACCATGGGTCCGAACTCAATCGTGGTAGTCGCGCCCGCGATCGCCGCCATGCAGATGTAGGGATCAAGGATCTCGACGACGGGGTCACTGTAGAGCAGGTGGTCCCAGAGGAAGATGCCGTCCCAACCGGACCGCTCGGCGTCGACGGCCAGCTGAACTAGCCGTTCGGGGTCGGCGAAGGCGTCAAAGGGGGGAAGGAAGATGCCCTGGCGCACGGCTCGGCCTTTCTCTGAAGGGACCGACTACGAACCGACGTAGTGGTCCTTGATCGCCTTCTCGATGATGTCGGAGGTCTTGGTGCGCAGCGCCTGCACGATCAGCTGGTGCCGTTGGGCGATCTCGTTCATGTCGATGCCGAGTTCGTCGATCGAGGAACGCATGATCGAACCCATCTGCCCGTCCAGCAGGTGCCAGAGTTCGGCGACGCGGGTGCGGCCCCCGGCGGAGATGATGACACCGTGGAAGTTGGTGTCGGCGTCGACGATGCTGGCCATGTCGCCAGACAGTGCGGCGAGCTTCATGTTCTCGATCTCGCTGTCGAGCGCGTCGAACAGTTCCGGGGTGAGCCAGTCGACGTTCTCGCTCACCGCACTCGCCTCGAGGAGGAACCGGGCGAAGCAGGTGTCCTCGATCTCGTCGAGGTCCATACGGGCGACGTAACAGCCGTGGCGATTGGAGATCTCCACGAGGTTCTCGTTGGCCAGCTCGCGCAGCGCCGAGCGCAGCGTCGTGCGACTGACGCCGAACTCTTCGGAGATCCTCGACTCCACCAGACGTTCACCCGCCGCGAACTCGTTGTTCAAAATGCGCCGGCGAAGCACCGCGTAGACCGCATCGGGCAGGGGCACGTGGGCGATCACCCGGGCTTCCGGGACCTTGTCCGGCGGCGTGACGCTGTATTTCCTGTCTTGCATATGGTCCCCACCCCGATTGTCACTGTCACACGAGCACCCCGACCTGCCCGTCGCGCCGCGAGGCGGCCGGGCACTTCGTGGTGCGGCTACTGAAGATTATCGCCGGGCCGGGTCCCGGCACGGTCATTTCGAAATGCGGTCGGGACCGGGCGAGAGAGGGGCTCGCGCCCCGCGCCGCACCGACGCCTGCGCCCCGCTCACCGGTAACTTAACCTGATGACTGATGGGCCCGTTCCGCGACCGCACCCCTCACGGTGCTCCCCCGATCGCCGCGACTACGGGGCCATCGTGATCGCCCACGAGGTCGCGGTGCGCGCCGGCGAGGCGACCTACCGGGACCCGGCGACCGGCCTGAGCGTGCTGACGGTCGCGACCCACCTCGAGCGCGGAACGTGCTGCGACAGTGGCTGTCGCCACTGCCCCTACCTCGTCGACTAACCAGCCAGCATCGACTCCAGGGGCGTGTAGGTCATCGAGAGGGCCTCGGCGACGGGACCGTAGGTGACGGCGCCGCGCACGACGTTGACCCCTTCGGCCAACGCGGCGTCCTCGAGCGCGGCGTCGCGCCAACCCAGGCGGGCCAGTTCCATCGTGTAGGGCAACGTCGCGTTGGCCAGCGCGTAGGTCGACGTGTTGGGCACGGCGCCGGGCATGTTGGCCACGCAGTAGAAGATCGATCCGTTGAACTCGAACACCGGATCGGAGTGGGTCGTCGGACGCGTCGCCTCGAAGCAGCCGCCCTGGTCGACCGCGATGTCCACCAGCACCGAGCCCGGGCGCATCTCGGCGACCAGCGCGTTGCTCACCAGCTTGGGGGCCTTCGCCCCGACGACCAGGACGGCGCCGATCACGATGTCGGCCTCGAGGCAGGCCACCTCGACCGCGTGGGTCGAAGAGGCGATCGTCTCCAGGCGTCCGTCGAAGTGGTGGTCGACCTGACGCAGGCGATCGAGGTTGCGGTCGAGGATCTTCACGTTGGCGTGCAGGCCCACCGCCATGGTCGCGGCCGCCAGGCCCGAGACGCCGGCGCCGATGACCACGACGTTGGCCGCCTCGACGCCCGGCACACCGCCGATCAGCGATCCCCGTCCCCCGCCGGGACGCATGAGGTGATAGGCGCCCACCAGCGGGGCCATCCGCCCGGCCACCTCGCTCATCGGGGTCAGCAGCGGCAGCGAGTTGTCGGCGAGACGCACCGTCTCGTACGCGATCGCCACGTTGTTGGCCTTCACCAGGGCGTCGGTGCACTCCTTGCCGGCCGCTAAGTGCAGATAGGTGAAGAGCACCTGGCCGGCCCGAGCCGCGAGGCGCGGGTACTCCTCGGCGATCGGCTCCTTGACCTTGCAGACCAGTTCACTGGCGGCCCACACGTCGTCGGCGGTGTCGACGATCGTCGCGCCCGTCGCCACGAAGTCGGCGTCGCTGATCGACGATCCGACCCCGGCCCCGCGTTCGATCAGCACCTGGTGACCGGCGCCGGTCAGCTCGCGCACGCCCGGCGGCGTGAGCGCCACCCGGTTCTCGTCCTTCTTGATCTCTGTGGGTACGCCGATGATCATCGTTGATCATCCTTTCTGTCAGGGCCGGGTCTAGTCGATTGTGACACAGGTGGCCCGCCGGCGCGAAAGCGATGACAACGACGTACGACGGCCGTCGTGGGCCCGGCGCAACGCCCGAGCGCCCTCGTCCGTGCGACTCAACCGTCGATGTTGTGCATCACGTGCTTGACGCGCGTGTAGTCCTCGAAGCCGTACATCGAGAGGTCCTTGCCGTAGCCCGAACGCTTGAAACCCCCGTGGGGCATCTCGGCGACCAGCGGGATGTGGGTGTTCACCCACACGCAGCCGAAGTCGAGGTCGCGCGTGAAGCGCATGGCCCGGCCGTGGTCGCTCGTCCACACCGAGGAGGCCAGACCATACTCCACCCCGTTGGCCCACTCGAGGGCCTGGGCCTCGTCGGCGAACTTCTGCACCGTGATGACGGGACCGAAGATCTCGTTCTGGATCATCTCGTCGTCCTGGTGCAAGTCGGCGACGACCGTGGGCGCGATGAAGTAGCCGCTGTCGCCCACCTGGGACCCGCCGGTGGCGATTGAGGCGTGGGCCGGCGTGCGCGCGAGGAATCCGGTCACGCGACCCAACTGGTTGACGTTGTTCACCGGGCCGAAGAGCGCGTCGGTGTTGTCGGGCATGCCGATGACCGTGTTCTTCGCCTGCTCGGTGAGGGCGTCGACGAAGTCCCCGTAGAGCTGGGGTCCGACGAGCACCCGCGTCGCCGCGGTGCAGTCCTGGCCGGCGTTGAAGTACCCGGCCTCGGCGATGGCCGCCGAGGCGGCGGCGACGTCGGCGTCGTCGAAGATCACGACCGGGGCCTTGCCGCCGAGTTCGAGGTGGACCCGCTTGAGGGTCTTCGAGGCGCTGGCCGCGACCTGCATGCCCGCGCCGACGGAGCCGGTGATCGACACCATCGCGGGGACCGGGTGCTCGACCAGTGCCCGGCCCGTGTCGCGGTCACCGCACACCACGTTGAAGACGCCTTCGGGCAGGACCTCGGCCATGAGCTGGGCCATCAACAGCGTCGAGGCCGGCGTCGTGTCACTCGGCTTCAAGACCATGGTGTTGCCCGCCGCGAGCGCTGGCGCCCACTTCCACACCGCCATCATCAACGGGTAGTTCCAGGGCGTCACCGCGCCGCAGACGCCGACCGGCTCGCGGCGCACATAACTGGTCATGCCCGACATGTACTCGGCCGCACCGCGGCCCTCGAGCAGGCGCGCGGCGCCGGCGAAGAAGCGGATCTGGTCGAGCATCGGCGGGATCTCGAACTCCAGGGTGATCGAGATGATCTTGCCGGTGTTCTCGGCCTCGACGTCCACCAGTTCCTGGGCGTGGGCCTCGAAGAGGTCGGCGATCTTTAAGAGCGCGAGGCTGCGCTCGGCCGGGGTCGTGCGCTTCCACGACTGGAAGGCCTTGGCGGCCACCGTGAAGGCCGCGTCGATGTCAGACTCGTCCGAGACCGGCGTCTCGGCGAAGGGCTCGCCGGTGGCGGGATTTATCAGTTCGACGTACGTCGCCTTCTTCGGCGCGACCGATTCGCCCCCAATGAAATTGGCCAATCGACGCATAGATCCCCCTTCGCTCCGGGCCGCCTTCGCAAAGCCCGTAGCCACTATGCCAGTCTTTGGGCGGCCCGCGCAACCGTGGCGGATACACGATATAGTCCCCACAAGGGCAAACCGCGCCGTATTCCGTCGCCAATACCCGCTACACTGTCTGTATCCGCAGCCCGAGGCCGATTCGCGACCTTCGGGCAGGGAGCACAAAATGCCAGCATCGTCACCGAAGCCCAAGAGTTCGAAGAAGTTCGAGAACTCGAACCTCGAACTGCTCGCCACGCCCAACGCGCTCGACATGATCGACCGACGGATCATCGGACTCTTGCAGCTCGACGGCCGGCGCTCCTACGGCGCCATCGCCGACGAGGTCGGACTCTCCGAGGCGGCGGTGCGCCGGCGGGTGCAGCGCCTGAAGGACACCGGCGTCATGCAGATCGTCGCGATCACCGATCCCCAGCACCTCGGCTACGGCCGCGAGGCCCTCGTGGGCATCCGCGTGCACGGCGACGTGCGCACCGTGGCCGACCAGGTCGCCGCGATCGACGAGGCCAACTACGTCGTCATGACCGCGGGTAGCTTCGACATCATCGCCGAGGTCATCGCCGTGGACGACGCGGCCCTGGTGCACCTGCTGAACGATTCGATCCGCAGCATTCCCGGCGTCACCGAGGTCGAGACGTTTCTGTACTTGAAGTTGGCGAAGCAAACCTATGCATGGGGGACAAAATGACAATCAACGAGCTGATCTCGGATGGCATCGTGGTGGACGGGCCGCAGCACCAGAGCCAGAACTACTCCGAGCGGGCCCGGCGCAACCTCTGGCTGCAGATGTCGCGCATGGGCGCCTACTCCGAGACCAACGAGGTGCCCATCATCGTGCGCGGCGCGGGCACCCGGGTCTACGACGCCAACGGCACCGAGTACTTCGACGGCCTGTCGGGCCTGTACACCAACATGCTCGGCCACGGCCGGACCGACATCGGCGCCGTGGCCGCCGAGCAGATCGCCGAGCTGGCCTTCTTCCCCCTGTGGACCTACGCCCACCCTCGGGCGATCGAACTGGCCGAGAAGGTCGCCAGCCTCGCGCCCGGTGACCTCAACCGCGTCTTCTTCACCACCGGCGGCGCCGAGGCCGTCGAGAGCGCGTGGAAGCTGGCCCGTCAGTACCACAAGATGCGCGGCGACGTCGACCGCTACAAGGTCATCAGTCGCGACATCGCGTACCACGGCACCACCCTCGGGGCGCTCACCATCACCTCGCTCGATCCCTACCGCCAGCCCTTCGAGCCGCTGGTGCCCGGTGCGGTGAAGGTGCCGGCCGTCAACTTCTACCGGGCCGAACACCACACGGTCGACCTCGAGTCCTTCGGGTACTGGTCGGCCCACCAGATCGAGGAGGCCATCCTGCGCGAAGGGCCCGAGACGATCGCCGCGGTCTTCCTCGAGCCGGTGCAGAACGCCGGGGGCTGCTTCACGCCGCCGCCGGGCTACTGGCAGGCCGTGCGCGAGATCTGCGACCGCTACGGCGTGATCCTCGTCTCGGACGACGTGATCTGCGGCTTCGGACGCCTCGGCACGTGGTTCGGGGCCCAGAAGTACGACTACGTCCCCGACATCATCGTCTGCGCCAAGGGACTCAGTTCGGGCTACGCGCCGATCGGGGCCATGATCGTCTCGGACCGCCTCGCCGAGCCCTTCCAGCACAGCGACACCTCCTTCATCCACGGCTTCACGTGGTCGGGCCACCCGGTCTCGTGCGCCATCGCGCTCAAGAGCATCGAGATCTTGCAGAACGAGCGGGTGCTCGAGAACGTGCTGGCCAACCAGGACTACTTCCGCGACAGCCTGCTGGCCCTGCGCGACATTCCCATCGTCGGCGACGTGCGCGGCACCGGCTACTTCTGGGCCGTCGAACTGGTGAAGGACCAGCAGACGAAGCAGACCTGGGCCGGGGCCGACGCCGAGAAGCTGCTGCGCGGCTACGTCTCGCCCGAGATGTTCCGCCACGGCCTCATCTGCCGCTCGGACGACCGGGGCGACCCCGTCGTCCAACTGGCGCCGCCGCTGATCTCGACCCGCGAGGACATCGATTTCATGGTCGGTACGCTGCGCGAAGTCTTCAGCGGAGCCGTCCAGCACCTGCCCTAGTGCAGCCGCCGTCGCTGTGGTGGACGACGCTCGAACGACCGGTCACGGCACGACCGGCGCTTGACCAGCACCTCGACGTCGACGTGGCCATCGTGGGCGGCGGGTTCACCGGACTGTGGACGGCCCGCGAACTGTTGCGGCGCGACCCGGACCTGCGCGTCTGCGTGCTGGAAAAAAACGTCTGCGGGTTCGGAGCTTCGGGACGCAACGGCGGCTGGGCCTCGGCCCTCTTCCCCCTGGGCGACGAGGCGCTGCTCGAACGTTGCGGGCGTGTCCGGTTCATCGCGCTGCGTCGTCTCCTACAACGCTCGGTGGTCGAACTGGGCGAGTGCGCCCGCGATGACGGCATCGACGCCCACTACCTGCGCGGGGGCACGCTGACCTTCGCGCGCACCGCGGCCCAGGCGCAGCGCCTGCGGGCCAGCGTCACGTGGGCCCACGAGAACGGTCTCGCTGATGACGACGTCACGTGGCTCGGCGAGCACGAGGCCCGAGAGCGGGCTTCGGTGTCGAGGTCGCTCGGGGCCACCTACACGCCACACTGCGCCCGCATCAATCCGGCCCGGCTGGTGCGCGGGCTCAGCGACGTCGACGAGCGCCTGGGCGTCGCCATATTCGAGAACACGGCGGTGACGAGAATCCTGCCGGGCCGCGACGGCGCCAGCGCCCAGGTGGTCACCGTGGGCGCGACGGTGCACGCCGACTACGTGGTGCGCGCCACGGAGGGATTCACGCCGACCTTGCCGCGACAGCGGCGCACCGTGGTGCCGCTCTACTCGCTGATGATCGCCACCGAGCCGCTCACCGCGTCGTTCTGGGAGGAGGTCGGCTTCTCGCACCGCGAGACCTTCGCCGACGATCGCCACCTCATCATCTACGGCCAGCGCACCCACGACGACCGCATCGCCTTCGGGGGGCGCGGCGCCCCCTACCATTTCGCCTCGACGGTCGAGCCCCGCTTCGACGAGAACGACACCATCTTCGAACTGCTCGAGACGACGTTGCGCGAGCTCTTGCCCCCGATGACCGGCGCCGTCAC
>JBEKKW010000005.1:0-90168 GCA_050010495.1 Acidimicrobiales bacterium | reverse complement strand
CGATCTCGACGATCACCACGTCGGCGCCCAATGTGCCCAGACGCCTGATCCGCTCCTTGATCTCGTCGGTGATGTGCGGGATGACCTGGACGGTCTTGCCGAGATAGTCGCCGCGTCTCTCCTTGGCGATGACGTTGGAGTAGATCGAGCCGGTCGTGGTATTGGACATCCGCGACAGTGATTCGTCGATGAACCGTTCGTAATGGCCGAGGTCGAGGTCCGTCTCGCCACCGTCATCGGTGACGTAGACCTCGCCGTGTTCGCCGGGGTTCATCGTGCCGGGATCGACATTGAGGTAGGGATCGAGTTTGCACATCGTCACCTTGAGGCCCCGGGACTTGAGCAGTCGACCGAGCGAGGAGGCCGTCAGTCCCTTGCCCAGGGAACTTGATACTCCACCCGTCACAAACACGAATTTGGTCATTCGCAAACTGCCTTGTCCACGGATACACATCATAGCCCTCGCCTAAGACGGGCCAGAACTATTAACGCGGTGTTTCGAGCAATCGCTGCGCCAGCGCGCGTGATTCGTCACTCGACTCGTCACCGGCGAGCATTCGCGCGATCTCGAACACGCGCTGCTCCCCGCTGAGGGCACGAATCGTCGTCGTGGTCGCACCGCGATGAACGGACTTGTCGATCACGTAGTGGTGGTCGGCCTTGGCCGCCACCGACGCGAGGTGCGTGACGGCCAGGACCTGCTGACGTTGACCGAGCTCGCGCAGGCAGTCACCGATCTGCTGGGCCACCTGACCACCGATGCCGGCGTCCACCTCGTCAAAGACGGCCACGACGTCGTCGTGCACCGTCTCGAGCGAGAGGGCGAGTAGCACGCGGCTCAGCTCGCCGCCGCTGGCCAGGGCCTGCAACGGCCCCGGGTCGAAACCGGGATTGGCGCTGAAGAGTATCTGGACCTCGGACCCGTCATCGCCGTCGACCTCCACGCGCAGGGTGGCGTTGGCCAGCGCCACGCGGGGCAACTGCGCCGCGACCGCGGCCGTCAAGCGCTCGGCCGCGTCCCGGCGCTCGAGGCGTGCGACCGCGGCCAGTTCGCACTCACGCTGGGCCAGAGCGACCATCTCCTCATCCAGGGCCGCGGCCAGCGCGCCCTCGTCACGGCGATCGTTGCGCTGGCGTCGAAGGTCGTCCAAGAGGGCCAGGGCCGCGTCGAGCGTGCCCCCATATTTTCTAGCCACCTGGGCGAGCGCCTGCGCCCGCTCGTCCAGGGCGGCGATCGCCCCGTCGTCGACGGCGTCGGGGTCGGCGAGGCGCGCCAGTTCGTGCCCGCCGTCGCGGGCCTGGGCCAGCGCCCCGCGCAGGGCTTCACGGGGCGCCTCGAAGGGCCCCCCGCTCGGGATCCGTTCGATGAGGGCGGCCAGCCGGTTGAGCAGGACCGACTCGGCGTCACCGTCCAGCTCTTCCACGATCTGGGCGAGGGCCGACTGCGCATCACGCAGTTCGCTCATCCTCGCCAGCAGGTCCAGGGTGTTAGTCAGTTCGTCGCCAGAGAGGATCTTGGCCGCCTCGAGCTCGGCGATCTGGTACTCGAGGAACTCCATCTCGCGTTCGCGCTGGGGACCCTCGCCACCCAAGCCGTCACGGCGTGCCCGAGCCAGGTGCAGGGCCCGGCGAACGGCGTCTAGCTCCTCGGTGGAGACTCCCCCACTGGCGTCGACGATCTTGAGTACCTCGGCGCGGCTTCGCAACTTGAGCGAATCGTGCTGGCCGTGGATCACGATGAGCTCACCGGCCAGGAGCCGCAGGGCTTCGGCGCTGGTGGCGGCCCCGTCGCGCGTGCTGCGCATTCGCCCGCCCGAGACCCTGTCACGGGCCAGGACCGTCTCCACCCCATCGGCCCCGACGAAGACGGCGCTGGCGCGCATGTCGCTGTGCACGGCCTGTCGCGAGGTCGCCCCATCGCCGCCGAGACAGAGGTCGAGGGCGTCGAGCAGGAGCGTCTTGCCGGCACCCGTCTCGCCCGTGAGCACGTTGAAACCCGGTCCGAACTCCACGCGCACGTCATCGAGCACGCCGAGTCCGTGGGCGTAGAGCTCGACCAGGCTCGTCCTAGGCATGTCCTTCTCTCAGGCTCTCGCGCAGGCGAAAGCCCAGGTCGAAGCTGCGTGCCGCGACCACGCGCACGGGGGTGGCGCTGCGGCGCACCTCGATCGACTGGCCCGGCTCGAGGGTCCCGATGGTGCGCCCGTCAGCGACCACGATGGCCGGCTTGTCCGCCACGATGAAGCGCACGACCGTCTCGCCCGAGACGACGATCGAACGGTCGATGGTGAAATGGGGGGCGATCGGCGTCACCATCATCACCGGCAAGGTGGCGTCGACGACCGGTCCGCCGGCCGAGAAGTTGTAGCCGGTACTGCCGGTCGGCGTCGCCACCATCACGCCGTCCGCAGAATAGGTCAGGAACTCGTCTCCGTCGATGAGGGTCTTGACGCGCACCATGTGTCCGGCGTGGGCTCGCTCCACGACCACCTCGTTCAACGAGAACTCCTGCACCGTCGCGTCGGAGAAGGCGATGCTGAGCGCCAGGCGCTCCGCGACGTGATCGTGGGTGAGCGCGTGGTTGATGTCCTGCACCAGTTCGCTCGGCGGAACGTTCAAGAGGAAGCCGAGGCGACCGAGGTTGACGGCCAGGACGCGGGCTCCGTGCTCATGGGCCAAGCGGGCCGACTGCAGGAAGGTACCGTCACCGCCCAGGCTCACGACCAGGGTGGCGCCGTCGAGCGACGCGGAGTCCCCTCCGTCAAGCAGGTGCAGCGAACTGGGCACGCCGGCCGCCTGGAGTTGTTCAGCGGCGGCGCGAGCCAGCTCGACCGCATCCTCGCGATTGCTGAAGGCCGTAAAGAGCAGTTGGGGCACGTTCCTCCTCGTGGGCACATGGTAGTAACAACCGGTCGCACCCGAGACGGCGGCGGCCACTGTTCCCCCTTGCCCCGTGCGACGTCCCCGACGCCAACTTCACAAGTTCACCACGGGCGCCAACAGCGCAACTACATGTACTTCGCGCAGCCCTTGATCGAGTTGGCCAACGACTTGGTGTCCGCTTCGAACTTGGCGTGGTTCGCCAATTCGTAGGCCTCCAACTTCTTGAGGCTGCTCGAGGAGTAGTAGTCCTTCAGGACCGTGACCACGTCGTCCAGGACCACCTTGGTCTGCGCGTTCGGCGCCGTCGCCGCCAGCTGCTCGTAGAACGGCAACAGCTTCTTCGCCCAGGTCTTGTAGGCGGTCAGGCCGGTGCCGGCCGGGGCCGCGTACTTGGCGTTCGTCTCCGCCCACGTGACGAGGGACTTGCAGAACGAGGCCTCACTGGCCGAGTAGGAACCGGAGGCGCCACTGCTGGGCACGCCCACCCCGAACGAGAAGACCATGATGCCCGCCGCCACTATTCCTGCGAGGCCGAACCGCGTTGCACCGCCCAACAGCCTGGATCGAGTGATCACCGTAACTCCCCCTCATGTCGGAGCAGCAGCCCCGATTGCAACGTCAGCCTGCTGACGCAGAAACCACCTCCCTGGCGGCAACAGAGACTTTCTACCAGATAGGCCCTGAGCGGTCCAGCAATTCGGACCCAACCCCGACGGGCGCCGCCCACCGTCACCGTTTCTTCGTCCCAGCGTCGTACGCGTCCTCAATTAGTCGCTAGTCGCCGGACCAATCAACCTACGGTGCAGTGAGGCCGGCAAAAAGCGAATTACTCTGGTAGGCACAGCGCCCGAGCACTATCGCGCGGCGCGACCGGCACGCGGTCTCGCGGCCGGTCGATAAGAGGTTTGGGGGTCGAGTGGCTGTGCCATCCAGGACTCCCTCCGACGCCATCGAGTCGATCTACGCGATTCGCCATCGCGACATGTTCGCGCGGACCCTGCCCTTCCTCGCCATGGCCATCGCGGCCGAGCTGAGTCTGGCCCTGCCGCCGGGACCGGCCTCCTACCCCGACACGTCGATCAGCGTGGTGTTGTTCTGTCTCACGGCCGCGAGTTTCCTCCTGCCGTGGGAACGGCTGCCGTCGTGGGCCGACGTCGTCATCCCGCTGTGCTACGTCGCCACGTGCCTGGCGCTGATCCTCGCCGCCGGCGGTACGGCGGCGGGCGTCGGCCTCGTGGTCCTGCTGCCCATCCTGTGGTCGGCCCTCAATCTCGAACTGTGGAAGTCACTGGTCGTCGTCGTGGCCGTGGCGGTCGTCGAGTGGATCACCACCTACGTACCCACCGACCTCTCGGACTCGGTGCGCATCCGTCGAGAAGTCGCCTACCTAGCGGTGGGCGCGATCATCGCGTACGCCGTGCACGAGATCCGCACCCGCATCACCACGATCGACGCCGAGCGGGAGGCTCTCAACGCCGACATGTCCTCGACGATCGCGGCGCTCAACGAGCAGAGCCGATCGACGTCGATCCTCGGCAACCTCGTAGAGATGTTGAACTTCTGCGACGTGATCGATGAGGCCTACGAGGTCTTCGACTTCGCGGCCAGCGAGATGTTCGGCGTGGGCGGATCCATCTGCATCATGAACCCCCTCAGCCAACAGTTGGAGATGCAGTGCCACTGGCTCGGCTACGAGAACGACAGCTCGCCCTTCGTGCCCGAACTGTGCCGGGCCCTGCGTTCGGGACAGCCCTACGAGTCGAGCATCGAGAACCCGCCGTGCGACCACCTGCGCGACAGCAAATTCCTGCACACCCTCTGCCAGCCGCTGTTGATCCAGCGCGACGTCATCGGGGTGCTCACCGTCTCGCTGGCCGAGGACGGGGCGTCCGCGGAGATGATGGATGACGACACCACCCGGCGCTACGCCCGCCTGCTCGGCGACCAGATCTCGATCTGGATGGCCAACTACACGCTGCGCGAGAGCCTGCGGGACCTCTCGATCAGAGACCCCCTCACCAACCTCTTCAACCGCCGCTTCATGATCGAGACGCTCCAGCGCGAGATGTCCATCACCGCGCGCAGCCAGGACCACACCAGCATCATCCAGATCGACATCGACCATTTCAAGGGTTTCAACGACTCCTTCGGCCACGAGGTCGGCGACTCCGTGCTGCGCTGCGTCGCCGACGTCATGCTCGGGCTCTTTCGCGAATCGGACGTGCCCTGCCGTTCGGGCGGCGAGGAGTTCACGCTCATTCTGCCGCGCTGCACCTGGGAGATCGCCCACGCCCGGGCAACCGAACTGCAGGCCCGGGTGGCCGTCATACGGATCCCGGTGCCCTCCAACCAGGCCCCCCTCAAGCCGCCGACGCTCTCCATCGGCATCGCCACCTCACCCGAGCACGGCACGACCGGCGACGAACTGCTACGCGGCGCCGACCTCGCGCTCTACGCCGCCAAGGCGGCCGGGCGCAATCAGATCGTGCGGGCGATGTCGGTCGAACTGATCACGAAACTGCCGTATCCGCACGGTTCGTTACGTACGTAACGCCGCGAACGTTCAGCCGCTGGCGGTGCGCGTCTCGTCGATCGCCAGCAACGACGGCAGGGCCAGCAACTCGTCGCACTCGACGGCGCTGCGCGGCGGCGAGAACATGTAGCCCTGGCCGAACTGCCAACCGACCTTGAAGAGCGCCTCGAACTGATCCTGTCGTTCAATCCCCTCGGCGACGCTCATCATGTCCATCGATTCGGCCATGTGGCGGATCTCCTCGGCCAGCAGCATCGACCGCACCGAGTTCGGCAGTTCCGCCGTGAAGGACATGTCGAGCTTCAGGCAGTCGAAGGGGAAGCGGCGAACGTAGGAGATCGACGAGAAGGCCGTGCCGAAGTCGTCGAGCGCCAAGCCGACGCCGATGTCCTTGAGTCTCGTCAGGAATTCGATGGTCCCGGCCGAGTCGTCGAGCAGCACCGACTCGGTGACCTCGACGACGACGTCGTTCGCCGCCACGCCGGTCTCGGAGATCACGTCGGCGATGGAATCGAAGAGTTCGGGGTTCGACAGATCGCAGGCCGACAGGTTGACGCTCATCCAGAGGTTCGTCTCCGAAGGGTACTGGCTCTGCCACTTGGCGAGCTGACCGATCGATTCGGCGCGAACCCACCGGTCGATCTCCTCAATGAAACCGGTGTCTTCGGCGTAGGGCAGGAAGGCGTCGGGGTACAGCAGTCCGCGCTCGGGGTGCTGCCAGCGAACGAGCGCCTCGAAGCCGACGATGTGCCCGTCACTGAGCGCGACGATGGGCTGGTAGTGCACGACGAGCTGGTCCAACTTGGGCTGGGCCTCCATCTCCTCGTTGACGTAGGGCTCCCCGACGGCCACGTGCAAGATGGCGTTGCGCAGTTCCTGGATGGCCCGGGTCTTGCGGACCCAGGCCGAACTGCCGGCCCGGATCGACGCGTACAGCGCGCCCGGGCGCTCGGAGCCGGAGAACGTCACGATCTTCACGCCGGGGTGGATCTTCAACACGGTCTTGATCGCCTCGGGCGCGTCCATGTCGGGCAGGTGATAGTCGATGACCAGGACGTCGGGTAGCTCTTGTCGGATGAGCTCGATGCCCTCGGTCGCGGTGAGGGCCGTCCCGACGACGATGATCTTCGGATCGGCCGTGAGCAGGCGCACGACGCTCTGCAGGATCATTTCGTGGTCGTCGACGACGACCACGCGGATGCAGGAGTTCTCAGCCACTACGACTCACTGGCCATTTGATCGCCCACGTACGACGACCAGCCCTGAATGGTCCGATTCATGCGAATCACCTACTCATCAAGCTGTTTCTTGGAAACCCGCATGGTCTGGAGGTAACTGCGAGGCCCATTTGGCCCTAGTGAATCAAAGGCCACAATACCATCGTTACTGACTGGTAGGGCGCGAACCTTCCGCAATGGGCAGGAACCGGTAGTTTCACAACGGAATCACAATGATTAAGTGAAACTTTTCACCTCGCGATAAGCGCTTTGTTCGTTATTTGCCTGGCCTCTTCGCGACTACACTGACGTTACGCCCCGCTTTCCTAGGAGGTATTCCACCCCTTAAGGCGGTCCGCGTGACTCTTCTAACTGACCAGATTTTGGTTGAACTCCTCGACGCCGCGCCCGACGCGATGCTCTCGATGGACAGTGACGGTCTCGTCGTCATGGCCAATCGGCAGGCCGAGACCCTCTTCGGCTACCGCCGAGAGGAGTTGATCGGCCAGCCCGTCCTGCCGCTCATTCCCATCGAGATCAAGAACATCGAGGCCGGCACGTCCGAGATACTCGTCACGAGCTTCCGACACGACGGCTCCGACTTCCTGGCCGAGATCTCCTTTTCGACGATCGCCAACGAGTCCGGTCCCATCGTCACCGCCACCGTTCGCGACGTCTCCGTGCGCAGCGAGGTCGAGGCCGAGCGCATGCGCGTCAAGGCCGAGGCGGAACACGTGCGCTTAGAGGCGGCCGCCGCGCTGGTGACCGCCAAGGACGAGAAGGCCGTCGCCGAGCACGTGCGCTTAGAGGCGGCCGCCGCGCTGGTGACCGCCAAGGACGAGAAGGCCGTCGCCGAACACGTGCGCCTAGAGGCCGAAGCGGCCCTCGTCACGGCCAAGGACGAGAAGGCCATCGCGGAGCGGGCCCGCCTCGAGGCCGAGGTGCAACGGGTCAAGGCCGAGGGCGAGAAGGCCGTCGCCGAGCGAGTCCGCCTCGAGGCCGAGGTGCAACGGGTCAAGGCCGAGGGCGAGAAGGCCGTCGCGGAGCGAGTTCGTTTGGAGGCCGAGGTGCAACGGGTCAAGGCCGAGGGCGAGAAGGCCGTCGCGGAGCGAGTTCGTTTGGAGGCCGAGGTCCAGCGGGTCAAGGCCGAGGGCGAGAAGACCGAAGCCGAGCGGGTCCGCCTCGAGGCCGAAGTCGTACTCGAGCGACTCGAGAGCCAGCTGCACCAGTCCCAACGCATGGAGAGCCTGGGCCAACTGGCCGGAGGGGTCGCGCACGACTTCAACAACCTGCTGGCCGTGATCTTGAACTACGCCTCCTTCGTCAACGAGGAGTTGGCCACCGCGGTGGACGGTGCCGACGGCGACAAGTGGGCGGGGTCGCTCAACGACGTCAAGCAGATCCAGCTCGCCGCGGAACGGGCCAGCGTGCTCACCCACCAACTCCTGGCCTTCGCCCGTCGCGAGGTGATCCAGGCCCGCCCGCTCAGCTTCAACAGCGCGGTGCGCAGCATCGAGGAGATCCTTCGCCGCACGATCGGCGAGCAGATCGAACTGACGATCGATCTCGAACCGGACCTCGCCATGGTCGTCGCGGACCCCGGTCACATCGAGCAGATCATCCTCAACTTGGCGATCAACGCCCGCGACGCGATGCCCGCCGGGGGCGCCTTGGCCATCGAGACCTCCTCGAGGGAGATCACCGAAGCAGAGTGGTCCATCTTCGGTGCGCCGGCCGGTTCCTACATCTGCGTGCGCATCAGCGACAACGGCGCGGGAATGTCGGCCGAGGTGCGCGATCGCGCCTTCGAACCCTTCTTCACCACGAAGCCCCGGGGCGAGGGCTCGGGACTGGGTCTGGCCACGGTCTACGGCATCGTCCTGCAGACCGGAGGCTTCACGAAGATCTACTCCGACGAAGGGGTCGGTACGACGATCACCGTGCTGTTGCCGGTCGACCCGAGCCACGTCGAGTCCACGGAACGAGAGGACCGCGCCATCAAGGCAAAGTCGATGGCTGGCACCGAGACGATCCTGGTCGTCGACGACGAGGAGGGATTGCGCGAGGTCACGAAGCGGATCCTGTCGCGCGGTGGGTACACGGTCATCACGGCCCCCGGAGGCTTCGAGGCCCTCGAACTCTTGAACTCCTACGAGGGGACCGTCGACCTGCTCCTCACCGACGTCATCATGCCCAAGATGCAGGGACCGACCGTGGCTAAGGAGGTCAAGAAGCTCCTGCCGGGAATACGGGTGCTCTTCATGTCCGGCCACGCCCAGCCGGTCCTCGAGGCCGAAGCGGTGCTGGGTACCGAGTTCCAGCTCGTCGAGAAGCCCTTCGACCAGAAGATGCTGCTCGAGAACGTACGTCGCGCGTTGGACGCCAAGGTCACCGAACCCCGCACCGCCGCCTAAGCGCGTCGCCAACTCCAATGGCACCGGCGAGGGCCATTGGTCGTGGGGACGCTCGCTACCAAACAGGCACCGGCCCAGGACGACCCGTGCCGCGACGGCTCCGCCAGAGCCACGGATCAAAGCCCTGGTGCCGTCGGCTTTACCGCCAACGTCGGGTCATTCTCAGGGGATTCTTAGGGTCCCCTCGCGGGAACGGTCCCGGGGCCGGTCTAGGGTTGAAGGACGTGTTAAATCGTCTTTTGAAGGTCGTGGCCGCGGCGTTGGTGGCCACATCGGGACTTCTCGCCACCTCCGCCCCTGATTCGAGCGCCGCGACGTCGGCGACCTCAACGGGCTTCGACATCAGTTTCCCCCAGTGCGACAGCCCCTTCCCCGCCGGTGCCGGCTTCGGGATCGTCGGGGTCAACGATGGCCATCCCGAGAGCGTCAACCCCTGTGTGGCGAGCGAATTGGGCTGGGCCCAGGCGTCGACCAACCCCAACGCCTCCTTCTACATGAACACCGACAGCCCCGGTCCGGCGGACACCTCGAACTGGCCGACCGATCAACAGAGCCCCGACGTCTGTACCGGCGCGAACTCCCTGGCCTGTTCCTACGACTACGGCTGGAACGCGGCCGCGAGTTCCTTCGCCACGGCCGTGAGCGCCGAGACGGCCACCGGTTCGGTGACCCCGACGTCGGCCGCCACCGAGGCGAAATGGTGGCTCGACGTCGAGACCGACAACCACTGGGAGGCGTTCGAGGGGCAGTACGGGGCCACCGCCACCTCGCGCGACATCGACCAGGAGATGCTGTTGGGCGCGATCGCGTACTTAAAGGGCGTCGGCGTCGACCAGCTCGGCATCTACTCGACGACCCGCCAGTGGACGGCCATCACCGGCGCCCCCAGCGGGTTCTCGGCGTTGCCGGCCTGGCTGCCCGGCTACGGCTCGTTGGCCGCGGCCCAGGCCGCCTGCACCACCCCCTCCTTCAACGGCGGCCGGGTCGCCATGATCCAGTACCCGTCACGTGGACTCGACGGCGACTACGTGTGCGGCCTGCTGAGCGCGCCCACCTCCGCCTCGGTCACCGATTCAGGTTCGTTGGGCTTCAGCCAGCAGCTGAACGTCACGGGCGAGAGCCAGGCCGTCGCCTACGTCCAGACGAGCGGCAGCCCCGCACTCACGGTGTCTCCGACCGGCCTCGTCACGACCAGCGGCACCCTCGCGGCCGGCCTCTACACCGCGGCCGGCACCTCGAGCGACGCGACCGGCAACACCGGGAGCTTCAGCTTCACGCTGAGCGTGGGCGCCATGAAGCAGGTGGCCCCCACCTCGACGTCCGTCACGGTCGCCGGCGCCGCGACCTTCGCCGACCAGCTCAGCGTCACGGGCAGCGCCGGCCCGGCGAGCTTCGTCCAGACGAGCGGCAGTCCCGACCTGACGGTCTCCCCGACCGGTCTGCTCACCACCGACGGCACGTTGACCCCGGGCACCTACAGCGCGACGGGCACCACGGGCGACGCCAGCGGCGACGCCGGCACGTTCCACTTCACGCTCTACGTGGGCACCATCACCCAGGGCGGGGTCACGACCGCCTCGGTGGACGTCCCGGCGGCCGCGACCTTCACCACGCAATTGACCCTCGTGGGCAGCGCCGGAACGGCCACCTTCGTCCAGACGAGCGGCAGCCCCGACCTGACGGTCTCCCCGACCGGCCTGCTCGCCACCGACGGAACCCTGGCCGTCGGTTCCTACGTCGCGCGCGGCACGACGAGCGACACGTCCGGTGACAAGGGGACCTTCTTCTACGACCTCAAGGTCACCGCCCTGGTCGTTCCCCCTCCACCACCCGCACTGGTGGCGACCCGCGTCATCGGCCACGCCGTGGCGGGACGCACCGTCTCGCTCACGATCGTCGGCACCGGGTTCAACGGCCGCCCGCAGGTCACGAGCCACTCCGGCACGACGGCCCTCGTCACCCACGACAGCGGCACCTCGCTCACGCTGAGGGTCGCCGTGACGGCCCGTTCACGTAACGGGACCTTCACCTTCACCATCGCCCTGGCCAGCGGCGCCACCTGTCACGTCAAGTACCAGCAGCGTTAGCGACTCACCGCACCGGCGCCCCTCGGGCGCGGACGTCGCCGCCGTACACTGGGCCCGTGCTAGACGGGCCATCGGACAACACAGACTCTCGACACTTCGATGACCATCTGATCAGTGTCGACACGATCGGCGAGGCGTGGATCGCCGTCGGACGGCGGATTCTCGAGACGGGCCTCGACGGTACCTACGACGGCCTGCCCGTGCGCGAACTCCTGCTCGCCCTCATTCGCATCGAGGCGCCCAGCAGCTCCGACCAGGTGATCGAACGCTTTGCTAGCGAAGAACACCTGTCTTGGATGCACGCCAACTTCACCGATCCCCGCCCCGTGTCGGCCCTGG
Source organism: Acidimicrobiales bacterium (assembly GCA_050010495.1). Lineage (GTDB taxonomy): Bacteria > Actinomycetota > Acidimicrobiia > Acidimicrobiales > RAAP-2 > RAAP-2. The sequence goes on along the minus strand of JBEKKW010000005.1, from coordinate 78,695 downwards.
GCGACGCCGACAGCTACGCCACCCGACTGCGCGACTACGACCACCAGGGGCGAGATCAAGTCCAGTGGGTCGTCGAGCGACTTCGCGCCGACGGTGCAACCCGCTCCGCGACCATCACCACGTTGCAGCCGCTGAGTGATTCGACCTACGTGCCGTGCGTCAGCCTGCTCGACTTCTACCTCGCCGACGGGCGTCTACACCAGGTCGCCTTCGCGCACAGCATCGACTTCGGGACCAAGGGCTTCGCGAACCTGCTCGAACTGGCCCGGCTCCAGGAGGAGGTCGCCAAGGCGGTCGGGTCCCCGGTGGGGACCCTCACCATGCTCGTCAAATCGGCCCACGTCTACGACAGCGAGCGCGACTACTTGAAGGACGTCGTCTCAGACGCTCACGAGCCGCACTGAATCGGTGTCAGGACCGAATCGCGAAGTCGACGTCCTTGGTCGTAACGGTCCCGGCCGTGCGTCCCGGCGCCGTTTGGTACGTCCAGTAGAGGTTGGTATGCGCGATCACCAGGTCCGGCGTCGGCGCTCCCCACTCTGATTGGTCTTCGGTCGTGTGGGCGTCGCTCACCAGGATCGCGTCGTATCCCCGGGCGAGCGCCCCGTGCAGTGTGGAGCGAATGCAGGCGTCGGTCTGTGCTCCGACGACCACGAGGCTGCCCACCTCGAGTCCGGCCAGCACGGCTTCGAGATCGGTGTCTTCAAAGGAGTCACCGTAGTTCTTCTCGATGAGCGGCTCCGCACGGTCGGGACGCAGTTCGGGGACGATCCGCCACTCGTCACTCCCGCGGGCCAAGCCGTCATCGTTGTGCTGGACCCACACGACGGGAACGGCCTCATTGCGCGCGCGCTCCACCAGGTCGGCCACGTTAGCGACGACGGCGTCTCGTCCGTGGGCTCCGGCCACGACGCCGTTCTGCACGTCGACCACCAACAGTGCGGTGTTCGGTCGATTCTCAAGGGTGCTCATGGTTCCTCCTTGTCGTAGAGCTCACGGCCCCTCACGATAGACGGGAGCTCTGACATCGGTACGGCAGATCGAGTCCACCAGGTGCACCGGCGCGTGATCTTACGTTCGGCGGTCCGGACCCACGGCCCTGACGACACAGAACTCGTTACCTTCGGGGTCACTGAGCACGATCCAGAACACGTCGCCCTGGTCCACCCGGCGCACGAATTCGGCCCCGAGTCGTAGCGCCCTTTCCGCCGCATCGTCGGGATCATCGGCGTAGAAGTCGACGTGACAGCGGCCCGGCGCGTCACCCGTCGTGTCACTGGGTTGAAAGGTCAGATTCGGTCCACGACGTTCGGGGTCGCGCAGGCTGCGGTAGTCACCGAAGAGGGGCCGTGGTTCATAACCAGTGAGGTTGCGCCAGAACTCGCTCAGTCCCTCAGGGTCGATCGTGTTGAACACGACGTTGCCCGGGCGCAGCACCGCCACCACGTCATCGGCGGTGCTCTCGGTGCTGATCTCGCTCTCTTTGCGCTGGTAGAACGCCACGCCCAGAGTGTAGGCAGGCCCCAACCCGCCGAGACTGCTCTCGACGAGGCGCCGGGCGACGACAGTTGATGCCGCGACCGGGGCACCCGGGCGCCGTAGCATTTGACTAAACATCGGTTCGATACGTCACGACAGGTCATGGAGGCCGGGACTTGGGCATAGTTGCACAGGACACCGACGAGTTCCACGGCACGAACTGGTGAGCGTCGACGCCGGGACTGAACGAACGGCGCGGCGCCGAGTGGAGCCGACCCAGTGGCTGCGCCAGCGCGTCATCATCTTCGCGGCCATCGCGGCGATCGTCGTCGTCGGCATGGCCGTCTCTTTCTGGATCAATCCTCTGACGGGTCGCGCCTCGGCGTGGTTCGTTCCTTCGGACCTCTGGGACACGTTTCGCGCCTCCCAGTACGTCGCCTGGGGATTCGAGGGCGAGATCTATCGGTCGCAGACCTTCTTCGACTCGTTCCCCGGGATTGCGGTCCTCCTGGCCCCGGTAGCGAAACTGACCGGCCTGTGGCACATGTCGGAGAGTTTTCCCCTGCATCTGGTGCGACCGACGTCGTGGTTGATCCTCGGACCGGTCGAACTGATCCTCGGTGGCGTCGTGCTCTTCCCCCTCGACGCGCTGGCCCGGCACCTGGACGTGCCGGCGCGTCGGCGGGTGGCGCTCACCTGTCTAGAAGCGGCTCTGGTGTGGCCGGTCGTCGCCATCTGGGGTCACCCCGAATACACGGTGGCGTTGGCGTTCGGCATCTACGGACTGCTCGCCGCCTTCAACGGCCGATGGGTTCGGGTGGGGGTCTACTTCGGTCTCGCCCTGCTGTTCCAACCCTTGACGTTGCTCGTCCTGCCCGTGGCCCTGACGTTCGTGGCCCCGAGGAAATGGATCCGCGTCGGCTCGATCATCGCGTTGCCGTCTGCCCTGTTGCTCATTCCGCCACTGGTCAAGGAGTGGAGCGCCACGACCTATTACCTCCTACGACAGCCGAACTATCCCAGCGGGGACCACCCGACGCCGTGGATCTACCTGGCCCCCGTCCTGGAACGCGCACACATCGGCCTCCTAAAGGTCGCCGAGCTGGTCAAGAATGCCGACGGGAAGAAGGTCCTCAAGGAGGTCGCGGTCCACGCCCGTTTCTCCGAGGTCGTGTCGGCCGGCCCGGGGCGGGTGATCGCCATTGTCTTGGCCTGTGCCATTGGGCTGTGGGTGGCCAGGAAGAGACCCCCGCTCGTCCAAGTGGTCTGGTGGGCGGGGGTGGCGCTTTCGCTTCGCTGCGTCTTCGAATGCGTGATGAATCCCTATTACCTGATGCCCGGGTTGGCGTTGGCACTGGTCGCGGCCGCGGTCGCCGGCCGGTCTCGACTTCTGCTCACCGTGCTGTTCGCCGCGGCGTCCAGCTACCTGAGTTATCGCCATATGGAGACTTGGACGTACTACACCGTCGTCACCGGTCTGCTCCTGCTCACCCTCGCCGCGGCGTGGCCCGGCGCCCGTGCCACGAGTCCCGACACCGATCACGAGGTCGGCGACGGCGCGGCCCCAATGAGACCTACGACCGCGGTTCCCGACTGATCCTTGTCCGCGCCGAACCTCGATCACATCTGTTCGCGTCAACCCGACGTGGTCACCCACGCCCCATGACCGGTACGACGCCTGACGAAGGCGGTGAGCGTCGCGAGCGCGACGCCGTCACTGACGACTATCAGGGACCCAACCTCGATCATCGCGTCGCCTCCTTGCGAGGGGCGGCGGCGGCCGGGGTCGGCCGGCGGTTCTGGCTCTTCGCGGGGGCGTTGATCCTGATCGTCTGCGCGGCCGCGCTGGTCGTGAGTTTCGTCAACGCCGCCAGCGACAACGCCAGGATCACCCGCATGAAGAGCCACGGCATCACCGTCACCGTCACGGTGAGCGGGTGCACCGGGAACGCCGGCGGCAGCGGGAGCAACAGCGCCGGCTACACCTGTCGCGGTCGCTACGCCGTGGACGGTGTCACGTACCGCGAACTCATCGGCTCGATGTCGACGTTCGCCCCGTCGGGCAGCAAGGTTCGCGCGGTGGCCGACCCTTCGCACCACAGCACGGTAGTGCTGGCGTCGGCCGTCGCGACGTCGGCGGCCTCGACCGGCGCCTACGTGCGCCCCGGGCTATCGACGGCCGTGCTCGCCGCCTTGACAATGGCGTACGTGCGAGCAGTTCGTCGAACTCGCGAGGTCGCCGAACAACGGACCTCATGACCAGACGGTGAGCGTCTTCGTCGGGGTCGTCCTGATGCGTGGTGGCCCCTCGGACGAGGTTATGCCACTAATCTGAAGTCCATGTCGGAGTCCCGTGCCATTCGCTAGGCCTGCCAGGATTGGTTTGGCGCTAGGCGCGTGTCTGCTCGTCGTGATCGAGGCCCTCGCCGTCACCCCGGTCCAGGCGTCGGGCCGTTGCGTCCCGATCGCGAACGCCAACCTCGTCGGCTGCAACTTCAGCGGTCAAGATCTCGCCAACGTCAATCTCTCCGGATCCAACCTCACGCGGGCGGTCCTCGACCACACCGATCTGACCGGCGCGAACTTAACCGGCAGCATCTTCGCCAAGGCGACGCTCCTCAATGCCAACCTCTCGCGCACCTACGTGCGTCAGACCAACTTCACCGGCGCCAACCTGACCGGCGCCATCTTTCGCGACGCCGCCTTCCAGGCCGCGATCCTCAGCCGGGCCCGGTTCGCCGGCGCAATCTTCACCGGCATCACCAACGAGGGTGGCATCACCGGCAAGCCGCTGACCCTTCCGGCCGGCTGGCATCTCGTGAAGGGTTACCTGGTGGGACCCGGTTCCAACCTCAGTGACGCGGACTTCGCCAACGCCCGACTCATTGGCGTCGACCTCGCCGGCGCCAACCTGACCGGAGCGATTCTCACGAGAGCCAATCTCTCTCGGGCCGTGCTCACGGGCGTCATCTCGAAGGACATCATCGGCACGCCGGCGGCGCTACCACCGGGCTGGAGCCTCGTCGACGGTAAGTTGGTCAATTCCTGAGGTGAGGGCTGGACGCCACACGTACGGCGGATCAGGCGTCGCGCTTCATCATGCGCCAGGCGCCCAGTCCCGTCCAGACCACGATCCACGCGACGATGACGATCACCGCGACCGTCGTCGATTCGGCGACGAGTTGGGGCCCCCCGCCGCCACCGCGATTACCGCCAAAGACGGCCGGGAGCCCGGACGGTTCGATGTGGGCCATGGCCAAACCGACCAGCGCCCGTTGCGCGTTGATCAGGTGCGGTATGCCCGTTCGAGAGAACAACGGGGTGATGATTATCTCGTAGACGATGAGCAGCACGACGGGCACGGTGCGCTGGCCCATCAGTGACGACAGGCCCAGCCCGATCAGGAAGCCGATGACCGCCCAGAGCTCGACCCAGAGACCGGTCTCGATCATCAACTTAAGCGGCGGGGTCAGGAACGTCGTGGCGTAGCTCTTGTAGTTCTGCTCCGCCGACCTGATCGCCTGGGCTCGCATCTCGGGCCTGGTCGCCGGCGTCGCCGAGATCGAACCGGCCTGGTTGGTGACCACGACGACTTCGTTGTTCGGCCCGCACTGGACCTGTTTGGCGGTGTTGGGTCCCCCCTTGTAGCGGAAACCCAGGTCGCATATGGCCGCCTTGGGGTGGTCCACGGCCCAGGTGACGAAGCCCTGGCGGCTGAGGCCCACCGGCATGTTGTTGACCCCGTCGAAGCTCAGTTTCGTCGGCGCGGCGGCGACACAGACCGAACAGACGATGAGCACGCCGACGGCCACCACGGGCACGATGATCATCAGACCCGCCGGGATGCGCGCGAAGTAGAGGGACAGCCGCGAGCGGCCGGTGACGACGAGATGGCGGAACATGCCTTCGGTCAGGTCGACCGAACCGGCGGTGCAGCCCAGCGTCGCCGCGACGATGAAGCCGAAGATGTACATCACACCGGCGATGAGGTCCTCGAAGATCGAATAGCCCCCCGCCGGCCCGTAGGAGTGGGGATCGACACCGTGGGCGATGAGGCGCACCACGAGGAAGAGCGTCGGTACCCCGATGTTCACGGCCAGCAGCGCGATCATCAGCCCCCGGCGCTTGCGCAGTTCCATGAATCTCGTCATGATCATCGAGCCAGTTGGTATTGGAGAGCCCCGACCGCTCTTGGCGGCGGGCGCGACGGCGACGGCGGTGCTCATTCCGGGGCCCCCAGTCGCTTCGTCACTTCGAGGAACCAGGTTTCGAGGGAGGCCTGGTTGAGTTCCAGGCGGTAGACCGAGATGTTGGCCTCCACGAGGATCCGGTTGATCTCGGCGACGACCGACCGGTCCGAGCCGGCGGCGAGCGAGATCGTCAGGCCGTCGGCGCCGACCTCGAAGCGGCCATCGAGGTTCGCCCCGGCGAGCAGCTGTCGGGCCGCTTCGGGGGTGGAGCACTCGATACGGACCTCGACGTCGCCGCCGGAGAGCAGTTCGGCGATCGGACCTTGACGGATGATCTGGCCGCGATCGACGATGGCCACCGCGTCGCAGGTGCGCTCCACCTCGTCGAGCAGGTGCGAGGAGAGCACGACCGTGCGGCCCTCGGCGACGAAGGACCGGATCATCTCGCGCATGTCGTGCATGCCGCCGGGGTCGAGCCCGTTCATCGGTTCGTCGAGGATGAGGAGCTGCGGGTCGCCGAGCAGGCAGGCGGCGACCCCGAGGCGCTGGCGCATGCCCATCGAGTACTTGGCCACCCGGTCGTCGGCCCGAGCCGTCATGCCGACGCGTTCGAGGGCCGGCCCGATCCGTTCGCGCGCCGCGGGCTCTCGGGCGGCCGCCAGGATCTGGAGGTTCTCGCGCCCCGTCAAGTGCGCGTGGAAGCGGGGCTCGTCGACGATGGCGCCCACGCGCGCGAGGGCGACGTCGCGGTGACGCGGCACTTCGTAACCCAGCAGCGACATCGAACCGGCGTCGGCCTGCGTCAGCCCGAGCAGGACGCGGATGAGGGTCGTCTTGCCTGCCCCGTTCGGGCCGAGATAGCCGAAGGCGCAACCACGAGGCACCTTGAGGTCGACTCCGTTGACCGCGACGCTGTCACCGAAGCGCTTGGTGAGGTTGTGGGTCTCGACGGCCCAGTCACTGCCGTACGCCTCGACCGCAGGATTCTCGTCCACCGTTATGACGCTCATGCCCTTCCCTCCGCGGCGACCCCACGGGCGCCTTCGTGACCATGGTACGGGCCGGCCGCGCGACAATGGAATAGGGGGAAACCCCGACGACCCTTACGGGTTCGCGACGACAACGGAATCGACGCGCGATCATCGCCCCTGCCTCCCTGGCGATGGAGGGTTCGTGCAACGCAGCCGGTATGGGGCCCGCGGGCTAACCCTGAGGGGCAACCTGAATCCAACTGATCACGTTGCCGTCACCATCGACCACGTCGGCCCTGCGACCCGCATCGCCGACTGCCTGGACGGGACCGGCGCTGATCCCGCGTCTCGAAAGCTCGATGGTGAACTGCTCGAGATCGCTTACCGCGATCGTCACCACGGTTTGTCCCGCGCGACTGGGGTCCTCGATCACGTAGAGCCAGCCGTTACCGGCGACGCACCACATGACCTCACTCTCATTGGGGACGAGGTCGGCGGCCCGTCCGAACAACTGCTGGTACCAACCCTTGGCCGTCTGCAGATCCGTCACGGGCACGCTGGCGAAAAGAACCTCCATGGACATCCCCGCAGCCTGCCACGTGCCAGCGATCGATGCCGGTTCGACCACGGCGCCGTTGGCGATGGCCGTTAGCCGTAGAGGTGCGCCTCGTGGATCAACCCCTCCTCGACGCGGTAGGCCACCGCGACATGAAGCTCTGACGGCATATCGCGAAACACGAATCCCGTGACGAGCTCGTCGTCAACAACGAATCCGCCCACTTCAATCCGATTGCCGATCTCCGCTCGAAGGTCCGGACTCTGATCGAATAACTCCCCGTAGAGTGCGCGGATCTGGTCATGACCCGACGCGAGAGACGACCCGTCGGGTTGCACGACCTTCGCGTCAACCGCGTAGCAGGCGACAAAGCCGTCTATGTCTCGGTGGTTGTAGGCGGCGACCTGCCGGTCGACGACGTCTCGTGCGCTCACCATGGCCACCCCTTAACAAAAAGACTGAATGGGACTTAGGATATCGGCGATTCCTCGTTCCCAAGGCCCGTCGCAACCGATCCGCAATTCCGCGCTCGCCGTTGAGCGACACACGCGAGAAGGGCTTCTACTTTGAACAGACGCCGGAGCCGGGGGCGCCCAACAGCCCGAGCTTGCGTGCCAGTCCGTCGGCGGTTACGAAAGGACTGGTCTTGCCCCCGTTGGCGCCCATGAGCTGAGGATTGGCCTTCAGCGCGTTCCACTCCTTCTGATCGGTCGAGAGCATCGTCGCGACTTTGGACTGCTCGGTCTTAGGGGCAACGAGCTCCTTGGTCTTGTCGATTTGCGCTTGAACAACGGGAAGCAGCTCGGCGACGAACTTGGCAATCAGCTGCGGTGTCATCGTCTCGCCCTTGAGCTGCTTGACCTCGGGCGCGAACGAGTTGGCAGCGTCGGTACAGAGCGCGTTCGCCTTGGCGATGAATTGGGCCTTGGTGAGTGCCGTGCCCCCCGAGGCCAGAGTGGCCGGGCCAATCGACAACCCCACGATGAGTGCGAGCCCGATGAGCAACGTCTTTCGTGCCGACATTCGTGTCCCCCTATCTGGAACCCACGAGTGCCGTGGCTCCTAGTGCACGTATCCGGACCCCGGGGGCGGGTCTCGAGAGCACGAGTGTACCTTCCCCTTCGTCGCGGCGCCGGAGCGATGCTAACTGCCCGAAACCAGTTCCGCGGCCCGCAGAGTCCGCAGGTCTGTTGACGCGCCGGCTGCAATTGCCCTGTGCGCCGTGGCAACAAGGGGCCGCGGCGTCTCGAGCGTGCTCCACCCCTGCCCTACTATTCAGGTTGCTGGTGATCCCTTGGGAGGACGCATTGGGCACGGCGACCACGATCGTCAACGCGAAGGTATTCGACGGGACGACGGCGCGTGATTGGACCTCGGTCCGCTTCGTCGACGGCCTGATCGCGGCGTGCTCATCCACGTCGGCCGCCCAGCACGGTGACGAGGTGGTCGACGCGCACGGCGCGACGGTGCTGCCCGGTCTGATCGACGCGCACGTGCATCTCGTACCCGGCGCCCTCGCACAATCGTTGACCTTTGGCGTCACCACCGTGCTCGACATGTTCTCCAAGCCGGACGAGGTGGCCCGCGCGAAGGAGCAGGCGGGTTCGCGCGCGGACGTGGCCGACGTGCGTTCCTCGGGAATCGGCGCCACCGCGCCCGACGGGCACCCGTCGATCATCTACGCGCCGTTCCCGGCGCTGACCAGGTCGAGCAGTTCGTGTTGGAACGGATCGCCGAGGGCTCGGACTATCTGAAGATCATCTCCGGCACCGGGGGCCTCTGGCCCTCGCTCGAACCGGAAACCATCCGGGCCCTGGTCGTGGCCGCGCACGACCAGGGCGTGATCGTGGTCGCTCACGTGAGCTCGACGGGCGGACTCGAGGAGGTCGTCGCCGGCGGCGTCGATGTGGTGGCCCACGTCCCGGTGAACGCGGAGCTCGACCAGGCCCTCGTCGACTTGATGGCCGAAGCGGGCATCGTGGTCGGTCCGACACTGGCCACCATCGAGAACACCCTCGGCGAGCGCGGTGGCGCGGCAGTCGTCGCCGACCCCCGGCTCGCGAAGGCGCTCGGCGACAACTGGGTCCGTCGCTTGACCTCGGACGCCTCAGAACCGCCCGGACGGATCATGGCGCCCTACGCTCGGGCCGAGGGCAACGTGCGACAACTGGCCGACGGGGGAATCACGCTGCTGGCGGGCACGGACGCCCCGAACCCGGGGACGGTCTTCGGCGCGAGCCTGCACCGCGAGCTCGAACTCCTTGTGCGGTGCGGCCTCAGCACGGCGAAGGCCTTGGCCTCGGCCACGTCGGAACCGGCGCGGGTCTTTGGCCTCGTCGACCGGGGACGTGTCGCCACGGGGCAGCGCGCGAACCTGGTTCTGGTGTCCGGCGATCCGTTGACGGACATCACCGCGACGCGCGCCATTGAGCGGATATGGCGCGGGGGTACCGCCTGCGATCGACAGGCCTTCGCTGCCAGCGCGGCCGAAACCGAGCAGCTTGACGCGTTCGACGCCCAGATCGCCAAGGCCGTGGCGGCCGTGCGCGCGCGTCGGTTCAACTGATCCGAAAGGGCGGCCACGAATTCGGGTCCCGCAGCGATGCGGTGATCGTCGAGGGGCTCAGCGTCGACGCCGTCATCACCGAGGTTCGGCCAACCCACCGGATCGATCCCTCGCGCCGAAGGGCCAGATGACATGAATGCCACATTGCATCGGCGCCTATTCAATTATGCCAACGTGGTGTCGAAAGGGCGAGAACAACGATCTGCGTCTGGCGAATCGTCGGCCAGCTCAGTCATTGATAGACATCATGACAATGGCCAATGGTCACGATCACGATTCGCAAAATTCCGTGATCGATGGTGTAAATGAGCCGGTAGTCGCCAACCCTGAGTCGGTAACCTTCGCGACCGCGAAGCGGCCGGGAGGCGGGAGGGCGCGGATCCTGAGCGAGCAGCGCCATCGCTCCTTGAATTCGAGGCTGTACTGACCGATCGAGGATGCGGAGTTCTCGGAGGGCCGCTGGCCGGAATTCGATTCGATACGCACTCACGACCAGCCGAGATCAGTCTTCACCTGCTCCCACGGGATGTTGTCTCCAGCTTCAGCAAGGGCGGCATCGAAGGCGGCCACATCCTGAGACTCCTCAAGTGCGTCGAGCATCTTGTCGTACTGATCAGGACTCACCATCACCGCCGCACGCCGTCCGTAGTGCTCAAGCTCCACCGGCTCGGTTCGGGACATTTCCACGACCTCGGCCAACTTCTCACGGGCCTTACTGATCGATATTTTCGCCATTGCCATATTGTACAGAACTCGAGCATATTATGTACAACTTTGATGTCGAAGGGTTGACTTCCAAATTTTCGACTGGCGTGTCGATCAGTGGAACGGCTGGACATCGCACACTTTACGCGAACAGGGCCATTAATTGGTGCAGGAATACTCATTCGAGCTCTAGATCGTTCACGCCATCCAAACCTTCACACATCTTTACGCACCGTGGATTCCCATTGATTGTCTCGAAGTGACGGCCATGAGCGTAAAGCGCAATATTGATGTATGTTCCCAAAATCACTCTGGGCGAAGGGTTCTATCAGAGTTGAGGGGAGGGAATTTCATGAAAATTCGCTGGAGGCGGCTGGGTACCGTCGTAGCCGTCATAACCTTATTCGGAAGCGGAGTTGTCGTCACCATGGCCACCGCAACACCCACCCCAACAACCACCTACTACGCCTGTTTGAGCGGTTTGGGTGGCACCCTCTACAACGTCAACACTACGGCCGCACCGAGGTGCATAGGTAAGGACAAAGACGTGACCTGGAATCAGACTGGTCCGGCCGGCGCCACGGGTGCGACTGGAGCGCCTGGCGCGATGGGTGCGACCGGAACTGCCGGCACGAACGGTACCAACGGCACCAACGGAACAAACGGCCAGAGTGTCACCAGTTCCGCTCTTTCGGTGGGCAATGCCAACTGCCCAAACGGTGGTAGCTCCCTCACCTCGGTGAGTGGCACGACGTACGTTTGTAATGGCACGAACGGCACCAACGGCACGAACGGGACTGCCGTGAACACCTGTTCGTCGCCTCCCGGTCCCGGATTGAATTTCAGCGCGTGTGATCTGTCGTCCTCATCCTGGCCTTACGTCAATCTCGACGGCACCGTATTCATCGACGCGAACTTGCAAAGCGCGACTCTGAACAACGCCAACCTGGCGAACGCCGACCTGGTGGCCGCTGACTTGTTCGAGGCAACGGTCAACGACGCAGAATTAACGGGCGCCAACTTAAGCGACACCAACACAGCTTTTACCAATTTTGAAGATGCCGACCTGAGCGGAGCCAACTTCACCGGAGCAGGAATGCACGGCGTCGAATTGAACGGGGCCGACCTGAGCGGAGCCGACCTGACAAACGCTGATCTGATTTCGGCCGACTTCGATGGCGCGAATCTTTCGGGCGCCAACCTAACTGGTGCAGACTTGGAACTCGCTTCCATTACCGCCAGCACCGTTCTCACGAACGTCACGTGGTCAAACACCACCTGTCCGGACGGTGTTGAAACGCTCCCCGCGGGTACGGTATCGAACTGCCTAGGTGATCTCTAATTGACGCACGCTGCACGTGAAAACTCACCAGTTCGCCGTGAGTTTTCGCGTGCAGCGAGATTGTCCTCGAAGGAATGGATGAAGTATCGCACGTTCGCGGAGTTCATCGGGTTGACGTAGCCCCGGGGATCATTGACGCGATTGTCACCCGCAACGTAAGAGTGGAACTTCGGCGTTCGACAAGTGACCACACCGGGAACTCAAGTTCGGATTTTGCTCGTGCCGGAGGCCGCGTCTGGTGTCGCAGGCCCGACGCACAGGTTCGCAACGCTTCACTGGCGGATGGATCACATCGAGTCCCGACTGGCTTCGACGTCCGCCATGGGGTATCGGTCGCACGAGGTCAGAACCTAAAGCGAGTCAACCCGCCCGGTTCCGTGCCCAGGGTCACGGTCACCGAATGCGGCTTGATGCGATAGGCGTTCCACGGCGGTGGTCCCTGCGACGGCGCGTTGAAAGGGGCGGTGATTCCAGTCCCGGTCTCATCCAGTTCGGCGGGCCACCCCTGGTCGGCCCAGGCCTTGGCGAGGCGCGTCAATGTGGTGGGGTCGGTCTCCCTTATTGCCTCACCTTCGGCGACGACGTCCGCATCGCGGATCGACACCGCCATCGAGCAGCGCGGATCGCGGGCGACATTGCGGCTCTTGCGAGTACCCGATCCCGTCTGGAACCAGAAACTTCCGTCCAACCAGAGCGCACCGACCGCAGTCACGTGCGGGCTCCCATCGTCGTTTATCGTCGAGAGCCACGTAGTACGAGCGTTGTGAGCGTCTGGATCGGGCGGCGATCCGGCATCGAGCTTCTCGACGATGTTTGCCCAGTCAACTGGAGGCAGACCGTCCGACGCGCCCAAGTTGATTATTTTCATAACGTCTCCTCGCGGGTCGACCAATGAAACTGCTCAGAATCACCACGGTAGTGCCACCTGGTACTAGCGGCTTAATCCATCAGGAGACCGAATTTCAATGAAGCTGCATTATCGACGAAGACGGCGCACTACCTTTTCTATTTGTGCGATCCAGCCGTTATCTACCAAGCCAAGTCGCGAGAAATCGCCTAACGATTCGTCTGTCCCAGACATTCTGATACATCACAGTCGTGTGGAAGGCCCGACGTGACAGGAATGCAACCTTGCATTGGCGCTGGAGTCAAAAAACTCAAGTTCGGTCCCGTCGGCTGACAACAACCGTCCCTGAGTGGAGGATCACGTCGTATCGCCATACGCAATGTCAGTAAACGTACGTCGTCAATGAGACCTGCCCGCTGCGCTAAAAAGTGAGAAGAACTGGGGCCGAAAAGAATACGGCCACTACAACCTCGACTACGCCAATGCAAAAGCAGACGGCGGCGTAAAAGACGAAGCGCGATTCGGCACTCCGGACCCGAAACGCGGAGATTGCTCGTTTGGTCGCAACTCCGGAGATTACGACAAATAGCACAATCAAGACCGGCGCCAGAATCGTCTGCCAATGATGGGTCGCATATTCGCCAAATAATGTGCTGGCCGCTCCCACCAGCCACACTTCTGTGTAAAAAAGACAGAGAAGTCCACCAATGAGCACGATCCAACCGGTGACACAACTAAACGCACGGTGGCGGGCCAGCCAGTTAGTCGCAGATTTCAGATGAGCCCCACCAAAATGTGAGTCACTAGCCAACCTGGTGCCATCTTCAGAAGGTTCTTCAACACGCCACATAACTGTACGCCCGCCTCCGGAGTGACTCAGGGCTTCAAGCCGAAGGTAAAAGATGCGCACCCTGCACCGCAGCACTCACAAAGCGCCTGTAAACCGTGTCTGAATTTGGCTCAACAATGAAACACACATTAAAGCGAAGGTTGTTCGTGTCGAAGGCGGGACTTGAACCCGCACGCCCCAGAGGGCACCAGCCCCTCAAGCTGGCGCGTCTGCCTATTCCGCCACTTCGACGCGGACCACCACTTTAGCCCGAGCGCCGCAGTCGAATTTCCGCTAACCCTGTGTCGACGCGGGCGAGATAGTCCACGTCGTCACCTCGTCAAGGAAACCGGGCACAGACAGACTGCCAACCACCTGCGCGAGCGAACTCGACCACTCGACGAGAGTGGGCGCGGTGAAGAGTGGCCGCACCCAGAACGCACTCATGAGCGACTTGTCGAGCGAGAGCCAGGTGGCGTTGGCCGCCACCGGATTGAAGTTCGAGACCGCGGTGTCGTACAGCGAGGTGAATGCGGCCGTTCGCACGCCGCTCGGGTACGAGTCCGCGTAGGCCGCCCCGGCCCACGAACGGGCCACGTAGGAGGGCGTGGTCATGGTCGGACGGGTGAAGATCGCCACGTCCGCCTTGTCGGACGCGGCGGCGGCGGCGGCCATCTCGTCGCTCAGGACGATCTCGACCTTCACGACGAAACCGAGGTCCCGCCAGCGCTTGACGACGAGGGCCGCCGTGTCGCGGTCGAGCGCACTCGGACCGACCGCGACGCGGACCTCGGCCGCGGTGCCCGAGGACTGCACCAGTCCCATGGCGGTGTGCTCAAACCCGGCCGTCTTCAGCACGTCGAGCGCGCAGGCCAGGCAGTCGCCGAGCCCCGGCGGTGAGCCGGCGACGGGCAGCGTGGTCGTGGTCGTCGCCGTTTGTCCGGTCGGACCGGTGCCGCTGGTGCCGGGGTAGGCGCTCTGGCCCTGGGAGAAGATCGCCGACTGCGCGACCGAGGGCGAGAAGGTGACCGCGCCCCAGAGCGTGTTGATCATCGACTGGCGATTGAGCGACCAGCTGAGGGCCTCGCGCACCGGTAACGAGCGCGTGAGCGCGCCGTTGGGGGCGAAGGTCAACTCCTCGATGTCGCTCGAGGTGCCGATGTGGCTGAGCACCGAGGGGTGGGCCCCGAGGGCCTGCTCCTGGGCGCGGTCCACGGTGAGCGAGTAGCCCGCGAAGTGCGCGGCCTTGCCCGTCGGCAGCGTATCGCTGTCAATGATGATGACGTGGCCGAAGCGGTTGGGGCTGAGCGGCCACAGTTTGTTCATGGCCAGCACGATCCTCGACGGCGTCGCGCTGGTGACGACGTAGGGTCCGAGCGACGGTCGGCTCACCAGCCCCGAGACCGCGCAGCTGGCCGGAACGCCGTTCTCCTCCACGTCGCGAAAGAGCTGGTTCCACTCGGCGTAGGGGGACGCGAAGACGGCCGTCACCGTCGTGCCACCGTTGCTGATGTTGAGCGAGGAGATTTCTCGGTAGCCGTCGCTCTTCACGCTCGCCAGCGTGCGGGCCTGCTCCCACCAGGCGACCAGGTCGCTCGCGTTAAAGGGCGCGAAGTTACTCCAGAACAGGTGCGGGCTGATCGTGTAGACGACGGTCTCGGGCTTGAGCGAGGTCAGTTCGGCCGACGCGATGGGGCCGCCCTCGCCGTAGAGGTTGCCGGCCGAACTGGTGAGGAAGGCCGAGGGCCGGATGAGGTCGAGCACGGCGTCGCTCGACGGGGTCGCCCCGGACTCGAGGTAGGTGCAGCCGTTGAAGGGGCCCGGCAGCGAGACCGTGAGGACCTTGTTGTTGTCGTTGGTGCTGGGGGCCGGCGCGGCACCGGCGAAGGCGAAGGGGACAACGCCGACCACCAGGAGAAATCCAGTCAGCGCGATACGAAGCGATGACCCGCGAGGGATCACGGCGCCTACTGCAGACGCAGGTCGAGCGTCAGCGTGGCGAAGGTGAAGACCAGCGCGACGGCGATGGTGATGCGGTCCAGGTTACGCTCGACGACGGTCGAGCCGGCGGCGACGGCGCCCATCGAGCCGCCCATCAGGTCCGAGATGCCCCCGCCGCGTCCCGAGTGCAGGAGTACGAGGAAGATCAAGCCGACGGCCGACGCCGCTTCAATCCCTACGAATATCCAGGTGAACATCAAAATCCTCCGATTCAGCGTTTTCCAGCGTAGCAGTCGTCGCAGGCCTGGATTATGGCAACGAAGGAGTCGGCCTTCAGGCTGGCGCCCCCGACCAGGAAGCCGTCGACGGCGGCCTCGATGACGATCGCCTTCGCGTTCTCGGCGTTGACCGACCCGCCGTAGAGCACGCGCGTGGCCACCATCGACAGATCGGCCAGGGAGGAGCGGATGAAGCCCGTCATGGCGCGCACCTGCTCGTTGGTGGCGGTGACGCCGGTGCCGATCGCCCAGATCGGCTCGTAGGCGACGCTCACCAGTTCGAAGTAGCGAGGCTCGAGCCCCACCAGGGCCGAGTGCAGCTGGGCCCGCACGAACTCCTGCTCCCCCCCGCCCTCGCGCACCTCGCTGCTCTCGCCCACGCACAGCACCGCGCGCAGGCCGCTGCGCACGACCGCGCGCAGCGTCGCCGCGACGACGACGTCGTCCATGGCGTAGTGCGCGCGACGCTCGCTGTGCCCGACGAGCACCCACGTCACGCCCAGGCGGGTGAGCATCGACGTCGAGATCTCGCCGGTCTGGGCCCCGTTCTCGTGGGGGTTGACGTGCTGGGCGCCGACCTCGAGCGCCATGCGCTCCGACTCGACGATGGAGGTGACCGTGCGCAGGTCCACGAAGGGCGGCACCACGACGACGTCGGTGTGCTCGGCCGGACGGTTCTTCAAGATGACGCCGATCTGCTGGCCGAGGTGCAGGGCCTCGACGAAGTCGAGGTTCATCTTCCAGTTACCGATCACCAGCGCTCGGGTCGGGGCCATCTAGGGAAAGGGACTCTCGCGCAAGGCCGCCAGGCCCGGCAGGTCGCCCAGTTCGACGAACTCGAGCGAGGCGCCGCCCCCGGTCGAGACGAAGCTGAACGCGCCGTCGAGGCCGTAGGCCTGCAGCGCGGCGACCGAGTCGCCACCGCCCACCACGGACACGGCGCCGGACGCGGCCACGGCGCGCGCGACCGCCTCGGTGCCCGCCCCGAAACGGGCGTCCTCGAAGACGCCCATTGGCCCGTTCCAGAGCACGGTCGCGGCCGAGGCGATGACCGCGACGAAGGCCTCGATGGCGGCCGGACCGATGTCGAGACCGAGGAAACCGTCGGGGATGTCGGCGCCGAAGGTGAGCGCGGGATCGGGACCGCCGGCGCCGCCGAAGGGCTGGCCGACCTCGAGGCCCCGCGAGTCGGTGGGGATGAGCACCTTGGATCCCGCGAGCAGCTCGCGGCACTCGTCGAGGAAGGAGCCGTCGACGAGCGAGGCGCCGATGGTGCGACCCTGCGCCACGCAGAAGGTGTAGGCCATGCCCCCGCCGACCAGCACGGTGTCGGCCTTCTCGGCGAGCACCCGCACCACCCCGAGCTTGTCGGCCACCTTGGCCCCGCCGACGATCGCCACGAAGGGCCGCGCCGGCGCGTCGAGCAGCGCACCCAAGGTCGCGACCTCACGTCGCAGGTTGGGCCCGGCCGCGCTCGGCACCAGCGTGGGGGGGATCATGATCGAGGCGTGGGCCCGGTGCGACGCGCTGAAGGCCTCGTTGACGTAGTAGTCGAAACCCTCGACCAGTGACGCGCCGAAGGCCGGGTCATTGGCCTCCTCGCCGGGATGAAAGCGGAGGTTCTCCATGAGCTCGACCCCGGGACAGAGCTCGGCCAAGCGCCGACGCACCGGTTCGACGCTGTAGCGCGGGTCGACCGTGCCCTTGGGACGTCCGAAGTGCGTACAGGCCACCACCGTCGCCCCCAACGCCATCAGCTCCTCGAAGAGCGCCACGCAGG
Organism: Acidimicrobiales bacterium; assembly: GCA_050010495.1. Classification (GTDB taxonomy): domain Bacteria; phylum Actinomycetota; class Acidimicrobiia; order Acidimicrobiales; family RAAP-2; genus RAAP-2. The sequence continues at coordinate 61,211 of JBEKKW010000005.1, read as the reverse complement.
AGCGGATGCGAAAGTCGTCGCTGACCTCGAGCCGTCCATCGACCGGCGCGACGGGGGTGTTGAAATCGACCCGCACCAGCACCCGCTTGCCGCTGAGGTCGCCCCAGCGCTCGTAGGACGGCAAGGCCTCCACGGGTCTAGCGACCGATGTGACTGGTCAGGTCCACCAGGCGGTTCGAGTAGCCCCACTCGTTGTCGTACCACCCGAAGACCTTCACCAGGCTGCGCTCGTCATCGATGCGCTGGACCATGGTCATCAGCGAGTCGAACGTGCACGAGGCGGGGCTGCCCACGATGTCCGAAGAGACGATCGGTTCGTTGGTGTAGACGAGCACGCCCTTCAAGGGCCCGTCGGCCGCATCCTTGAAGGCGGCGTTGATCTCCTCGACGGTGGTCGAGCGCACGATCGCCGTGAAGTCGGTGATGGAGCCCGTGGGCACCGGCACCCGCAGCGACGTGCCGTCGAGGCGACCCTTCATCGAGGCCAGCACCAGGCTGGTCGCGCGCGCCGCGCCCGTGGAGGAGGGCACGATGTTGATCGCCGCGGCCCGCGCGCGGCGCAGGTCCTTGTGCGTGAGGTCCAGGAGGTTTCCTTGTGCGTGAGGTCCAGGAGGTTCTGGTCGTTGGTGTAGGCGTGGATCGTCGTCATGAGTCCGGCGTCGACGCCGAAGGCGTCGTCGAGGACCTTGACCATCGGCACGAAGCAGTTGGTCGTGCACGAGGCGTTACTCACGATGTGGTGGTGCTCGGGCTCGTAGGTGGACTCGTTGACGCCCACCACGAAGGTGGCGTCCACGTCACTCGAGGGAGCCGAGATGATGACCTTGCGGGCCCCGGCACTGAGGTGCTGGGCGGCGGCGTCGCGCGTGGTGAAGCGGCCCGTCGACTCAATGACGACGTCGATCTCCAGATCCTTCCAGGGCAGCGCCAGCGGGTCGCGCTCGGCCAGCACCAGGAAGGTCTCGTCGGCCACGGTGATGCTGTCGGCGCTCGAGGAGACCGGCGCGTCCAGGCGACCCTGGGTCGAGTCGTACTTCAAGAGGTGGGCGTTCGTCTCGGTCGGCGTGAGGTCGTTGATGGCCACGACCTGGAGGTCGGGGTGGCCCAGCGAGGCCCGCAGGTAGAGGCGCCCGATCCGGCCAAACCCATTGATGGCAACGCGTGTGGTCACGGCATCTCCTTGTCGTTCTCACCTACAAGGGTAGTTGGCGCGAGAGCGCCCGGGCCAATTTGTCGGCGTCGTGCGCGAGGCCGTTGGGCCGCGCGACGTCCTCGACGACGACCTCGAGCGAACTGCGCTGCGACGCGAAGCTCGAGTTCGAGTCGACCAGCACGACGTCGGGGGCCACCCCGTGACGCGTCAGCGCCTCGACGTGGTCGCCCAGCGTGAAGTTGGCCGTCTCGGGCAGCTGGGGGTGCAGGTTGGCCACGTAGACCTTCCTCGCCGCCGTCCCGGCCAGGGCCTGGGTGATGCCGGGGATCACGCAGGCCGCGAGCACGCTCGTGAAGAGCGAGCCCGGTCCGATCACCACGAGGTCGGCCCGTTCGATGGCCTCCACGGCCGCGATGGGCGCGGCGGCGTTCGTCGGCTCGACGCTGATGCGCCGGATCGAGGAGGAGCGGGCCACCTCGCTCTGGCCGCGAGTTGGCCCCTGTTCGGTGCTCGCGAGCAACACGACGCCCTCGCAGCTGGCCGGCACGATGGCGCCGGTCACGCCCATGACCTGGGCCACGGCGCGCACCGACTCCTCGAGGTCGCCGGTGGCGTCAATCAGGCCGACCAGGAGCAGGTTGCCCACCGCGTGGCCGTCCAACTCCCCGACGCTGAAGCGGTGCTCGAAGGATTTCGTCAGGGGGTTCTCGGGGTCGGCCAGGGCGCCGAGGCACTTGCGCAGATCGCCCACGGCCGCCACGTCGAGCATGGCCCGCAGGCGACCGGTCGAGCCGCCGTCGTCGGCGACCGAGACGACGCCGGTCACGTCGTCGCTCAATTGGCGCAGCGCCCGCAGCGACACGGCGGTGCCGTGGCCGCCGCCGACCGCGACGACCCTCATCGAGCGATGTCGCGGTGAAAGACGGCGTGCTGGAGATTCAGGCGCCGACGGACCTCCTCGGCGATGGCGACCGAGCGGTGCCGTCCCCCGGTGCAGCCGATGGCGATCGAGAGGTAGGACTTGCCCTCCTTGGCGAAGGCCGGGATCTGCCACTCGAGCAGGCCCACGACGTCGTCCAGGAAGTGTTGGGCCGGCTCCTGGTCGAGCACGTACTGCGACACGGCCTCGTCGAGCCCGGTCAGGGGACGCAGCTCGTCAATCCAGTGCGGGTTCGGCAGGAACCGGCAGTCGAAGACGATGTCCACGTCGCGCGGGATGCCGTTGGAGTAACCAAAGGAGACCAGCGACACCCGCAAGGGATCGACCCCCTCGTTCTCGTTGAACATCTCGACGATGCGCGAACGCAGCTGGTTGGTGTTGAGCGAGCCGGTGTCGATGACGACGTCGGCCGCGTCGCGCAACGCCTGGAACTGGTCGCGCTCGCGCTCAATCGACTCGGCCAGCGTCGCCGCGGGAAAGGGGTGGCGGCGCCGGTTGCCCTCGAAGCGCGAGATCAGGACGTCGTCGGGCGCGTCGAGGAAGAGGATCTTGGCGTTCTCGTGGCGGTGCTTGAGCTCCTTGACGACCTCGAGCAGGCCGTCGATCTCGACCCGTCCCGAGCGGCCCACGATGAAGGCGACCCCGGCGTAGTCGAGCGGCCCGGCCGTCGCCAGCTCGCCGACGCGCGCGATCAGTTCGGGCGGCATGTTGTCGATGACGAACCAGCCGAGGTCGTCGAGCGCGGCCGAGGCCGTCGAGCGACCGGCACCCGACATGCCGGTGACCAGCAGCACCTCACTCACTCGCCACCTCCTTCGACGGTCGCGGCTGCCCGGGACCCTGTAAGTGATCGTAGAGGGCGAGCGCCGCGTCATCGGGCAGCCACGCCAGCGCCTTAAGTTCGTCGAGCGTGGCCTGACGCATCGCGTCGAGCGAACCGAAGACCTCGAGCAGGCGCTCGCGCCGCGCCGGGCCCACCCCCTCGATGCCGGCCAGGGTCGTCGCGACCATCGACTTGCCCCGCTTGGATCGGTGGAAGGTGATCGCGAAGCGGTGGGCCTCGTCGCGGATGCGCTGGACCAGGTAGAGGCTCTCCGAGCCGCGCTCGAGCACGATGGGCAGACTCGACCCCGGTCGATAGAGCAGTTCCTCGCGCTTGGCCAGCGCCACGAACTCGACGCTCCCGCCAAGCCCCAACGTCGCGGCGGCCTTCTGGGCCGCGTGCAGCTGGGGCAACCCGCCGTCGATGATCACCAGGTCGGGGTGTCGGAACTTCGACGTCGCCTGGGTCTCGTCCCAGTGCGAGAGGCGCCGGCGCACGACCTCCTGCATCGCCCCGACGTCGTCGTTGCCGAGGACCTCACGCACATTGAAGTGGCGGTAGTCGCTCTTCTTGGCCAGGGCGTCCTCGAAGACGACCATCGAGCCCACGTAGTTGGTGCCCTGCAGGTGACTCATGTCGAAGCACTCGATGCGGTAGGGCGGCTGGCGCAGCGCCAGCGCGCTGCCCAGCTCCTGCAGCGCTCGTGAACGAACGTTGTGGTCGCTCTGTCGGCGCAGCGAGTCGCGGTCGATGACCGACTGGGCGTCGTTCTGGGCCAGTTCGAGGACCCGGCGACGGCGACCGCGCTGGGGGGCGGCGACCTCGACGGACTTGGCGCGCAACCCCCCGAGGAAATCGCGCAGCAGGGCCGTCGCCAGCTCCTCGCGCGCCACCACCACGACCGGCGGGACCTGGTCGGCCTCGCGGTAGAGCTCGGGCAGCACGCTCTCGAGCATCTCCGCCTCGGACTCGTCCATCGAACGGTCGATGAGGTGGGTGCTGCGTCCGATGATGCGCCCGAAGCGCACGCGAAAGAGCACCACCGCGGCGCGGCCGCCCTCGCTGGCGACGGCCAGCACGTCGAGGTTGGAGTGGTCGTCGAGCACCACGCTCTGCTCGCCGGCGGCCCGCTCCAGGGCGGCCAGCGCGTCGCGGGCCCGGGCCGCGGCCTCGTAGTGCTGGAGCTGCGCGGCCTGTTCCATCTGGCCGGTGAGGATCTTGCGCAACTGGCGCACGTCGCCCTCGAAGAAACGGGCCCAGGAGCGCACCAGCTCCTGGTAGCCCTCGACCGTGACGGCCTTGACGCAGGGTCCCGAGCACTTGCCGATGTCGAACAGCAGGCAGGGCCGCCCGATGCGCTCGTGGTAGTTGTACTTGTGCCGGGTGCACGAACGCAGCGGGAAGGCCGACAGCAGCTCGTCGATGGTGCTGCGCAGGGCGCGCACGTTGACGTAGGGCCCGAAGTAGCGCACGCCCCTGACGTGGGCCGCGCGCGTGACGTAGGGGGCCGGGAAGTCGACGCGGCCGTCGATCGCCACGTAGGGGAAGCTCTTGTCGTCCTTGAGGCGCATGTTGTAGCGCGGCTGGTTGGCCTTGATGAGTTCGTTCTCCAGGATGAGCGCGTCGACCTCGCTCGGGGTGACGATCCACTCGACCGACGCCGCCTCCTCCATCAGGGCCTGGGTCTTGGCGCTCAGCGCCTCGAAGCGCTGGAAGTAGCTCGACAGGCGCTGGTGAAGCGAGAGGGCCTTGCCCACGTAGATGACGACACCCCCGCCGTTTCGAAAGAGATAACAGCCACTGGCGCGCGGTATCCCCGAGGGCTTGGCGAACATCAGGGTCCGCGACGACCCACTGACAGGGTCTCGCGCAGCACGATGCCGGTCGCGGTCTCCAGTTCGGCGATCTGCTCGGGCGTGCCCTCGCCCACCACCAGCCCGCCGCGCCGCCCGCCCTCGGGGCCGAGGTCGATCACCCAATCAGCCGTCTTGATGACGTCGAGGTTGTGCTCGATCACCAGCACCGTGTTGCCCTGGTCGACCAAGCGGTGCAGCACCGTGAGGAGCCGGTCGACGTCCTCGAAGTGCAGGCCCGTCGTCGGCTCGTCGAGCACGTAGAGCGTGTGGCCGGTCGGACGGCGCGCCAGCTCCGTGGCCAGCTTGACGCGCTGGGCCTCGCCCCCGGACAGCGTCGGCGCCGGCTGGCCGAGGCGCACGTAGCCGAGCCCCACGTCGGCCAGGCTCTGGATGTGGCGCAGGATCGCCGGCTGGCGATCGAAGAAGGAGAGGGCTTCGGTGATGGGCATGTTGAGCACGTCGGCGATCGTCTTGCCGCGGTAGAGGATCTCGAGGGTCTCTCGGTTGTAGCGGGCCCCGTCGCAGGTCTCGCAGTTGACGTAGACGTCGGGCAGGAAGTGCATCTCGATCTTGATGGTGCCGTCCCCGGCGCAGGCCTCGCAGCGCCCGCCCTTGACGTTGAATGAGAAGCGGCCCTGCTGGTAGCCGCGGATCTTGGACTCCTGGGTCTCGGAGAAGAGCTTGCGGATCTTGTCGAAGACGCCGGTGTAGGTGGCCGGGTTCGAGCGGGGCGTGCGCCCGATCGGCTGCTGGTCGACGGCGACCACCTTGTCGATGTAGGCGACGCCGGTGATGGTGTCGTGCTCGGCGACGGTGCGCTTGGCGCCGTTGATCTGGCGCTCGAGCGAGCTGAGCAGGATGTAGTTGATCAGCGACGACTTGCCCGAGCCCGAGACGCCGGTGACCGCGACGAAGTCGCCCAGGGGCACGCTGACGGTGATGTTCTGCAGGTTGTTGGCCCGCGCCCCCTTGATGGTCAGCGACTTGCCGTCGCCGCGGCGCCGCGTCGCGGGCACCGCGATCGAGCGCTCCCCCGAGAGGAACTGGCCGGTGACCGACCCCTTGTTCTCGAGCAGCTCCTTGTAGGTGCCGGCGTGGACCACCCGTCCGCCGAACTCGCCGGCCCCCGGGCCGATGTCCACGATGAAGTCGGCCAGGCGGATCGTCTCCTCGTCGTGCTCGACGACGATGACCGAGTTGCCCAGGTCGCGCAACCGCTCGAGCGTGGCGATCAATCGGCGGTTGTCGCGCTGGTGCAGGCCGATCGAGGGTTCGTCGAGCACGTAGAGCACCCCCACCAGGTAGCTGCCGATCTGGCTGGCCAGACGGATGCGCTGGGCCTCCCCGCCCGACAGGGTGGCCGAGGCCCGGCTGAGCGTGAGGTACTCCAGGCCCACGTTCATCAAGAAGTTGAGCCGCTCGACGATCTCCTTGACGACCTGGCGCGCGATGGTCTCCTCGCGCTTGGTCAGCTTGAGCCTCTTGAAGAAGTCGATCGTCTCGTCGATGGTCATCACGCTGACGTCGGCGATGTTGCGTGAGTGGATGCGCACCGCCAGCACCTCGGGCTTGAGCCGCTGTCCGGCGCAGGCGTGGCACTCGACCTCGCGCATGTACTGCTCGGCCTGCTCGCGCGACCAGTCGCCGTCAGCCTCGTTGCGCTTGCGCTCCAGCCACTCGACGATGCCGTTGTAGGTCGTGTCGTAGGTGCGCACCTTGCCGTAGCGGTTGCGGTACTTCACGGGCACGGTCCGGCGCTCGACGCCGTAGAGGACCAGCTTGCGGTCCTTGGCGCGCAGCTTCTTCCACGGCGTCGTCACGTCGAAGCCGCCCAGTTCGGCGATGCCCGCGATGAGCCGTTCGAAGTACTTGAAGCGCTGCCCGGCCCACGGGGCCAGGGCGCCGTCCTCGAGCGAGAGCGTGTCGTCGGGCACCACGAGGTCGGGGTCGACCTCGTAGCGGGTCCCGAGCCCGGTGCAGACGGGACAGGCCCCGTAGGGCGAGTTGAACGAGAAGTCCCTCGGCGCCAGCTCGGTGAAGCTGATGGCGCAGTCGGTGCAGGCCAACTTCTCCGAGTACTGCACCTGCTCGTCGCTCTCGGTGAAGAGGAAGGAGACGACCCCGCGCGTCAACTTGAGCGCCGACTCGACCGACTCGGTCAGTCGCTGGCGGTTCGACGCTTTGACCTCCAGGCGGTCGAGCACCACGTCGATCGTGTGCTGCTCGTAGCGCGCGAGGGTGAGGCTCTCGCGCTCGGCCAGTTCGATGACCGTGCCGTCGACACGGGCGCGCGAGAAGCCCTGGCCGGCCAGTTCGTTGAGCAGCGTGCTGTACTCGCCCTTACGCCCTTCGACGACCGTCGCCAGGACCATGAACCGCTCCCCCGCCGCTCGGGCCAGCACCTGGTCGACGATCTGCTGGGAGGTCTGGCGGGTGACGGGCTTACCGCAGTTGGGACAGTGGGGCACGCCGATGCGCGCGAAGAGCAGTCGCAGGTAGTCGTGGATCTCGGTGATCGTGCCGACCGTCGAGCGGGGGTTGCGCGAGGAGCTCTTCTGGTCGATCGAGATGGCCGGCGAGAGTCCCTCGATGAAGTCGACGTCGGGCTTCTCCATCTGGCCCAGGAACTGGCGGGCGTAGGCCGAGAGGCTCTCGACGTAGCGGCGCTGGCCCTCGGCGTAGATGGTGTCGAAGGCCAGCGACGATTTCCCTGATCCGGACAGGCCGGTGAAGACGACTAACTGGTCGCGGGGTATCTCTACCGAAAGGTTCTTGAGGTTGTGGACGCGCGCACCCTGCACCCGGATCGTTGAGGACATGGATTCAACTTACCGGTGAGGGGTCGAGGGCCAGGCCGTCGAGCTCGCCGGCGAAGCCCTGGCGCTGGAGCGTTTGGAGGTAGTCGCGCAGCACCGCCGCCTCCTCGAATTGCAGGTCGCGCGCCGCCGCCAGCATCGCCTTCTCGACCCGGGCGATCTCGAGGTTGAGGTCGTCGGGCAGGCGGTCCTCGAGCGAGGTGATGCCGTGCAGCGTGTTGGTCGGCTCGCGGGCGCTCTCGCTGCGCAGGCGCCCGAGGATGTCGGCCACGTTCTTCATCACCGTCTGGGGGGTGATGCCGTGCTCCTCGTTGTAGGCGACCTGCATCATGCGCCGGCGCTCGGTCAGCGAAATGGCCTGACGCATCGAGTCGGTGATGTGGTCGGCGTAGAGCACGGCCTCGCCGTTGGAGTTGCGCGCCGCGCGCCCGATGGTCTGGATCAGGGCGCTGCGCGAGCGCAGGAAGCCCTCCTTGTCGGCGTCGAGGATGGCCACTAGGGAGACCTCGGGCAGGTCGAGGCCCTCGCGCAGCAGGTTGATCCCCACCAGCACGTCGAACTCGCCCAGACGCAGCGAGCGCAGGATCTCGATGCGCTGGATGGTGTCGATGTCGCTGTGCAGGTACTGGACCCGGTAACCGGCCTTGGCGAGGAACGTCGTCAGGTCCTCGGCCATGCGCTTGGTCAGGGTGGTGATGAGCGTGCGTTCGCCGCGCGCGATCACCACGTCGAGGCGCGCGCGCAGGTCGACGATCTGGTCCTTGGTCGGGCGCACCGTGACGACGGGGTCGACCAGGCCGGTCGGGCGGATCACCTGCTCGGCGATCTGGTCGCTGTGCTCGACCTCGTAGGGCCCGGGCGTGGCCGAGACGAAGACGATCTGGGGCACCAGCTCCATGAACTCGTCGAAGTTGAGCGGGCGGTTGTCCATCGCGCTGGGCAGGCGGAAGCCGTGCTCGACCAGGGTCTCCTTGCGCGAGCGGTCGCCGGCGTACTGGCCACGCAGCTGGGGCACCGCGACGTGCGACTCGTCGATCACCATCAAGAAGTCACCCGGGAAGTAGTCGAGCAGGGTGAAGGGCCGCTCGCCGCGGCTGCGCCCGTCGAGGTGGGCCGAGTAGTTCTCGATGCCCGCGCACACCCCGGTCTGCTCGAGCATCTCGAGGTCGTGCTCGGTGCGCGAGCGCAGCCGCTGGGCCTCGAGCAGCTTGCCCTGTTCCTTGAAGAGGGCCAGCTGCTCCTGCAGCTCGACCTCGATCGAACGGCAGGCCCGATTGAGCGTCTCCGGTCCGGCGGCGTAGTGGGTCGCGGCGAAGAGGGTGATCTCCTGCACGGTGCCGCGGCTCTCCTGGGTGACCGGGTTGAAGAAGGAGATCTCCTCCACCTCGTCGGCGAAGAAGGAGACCCGGATCGCCTCGTTGGAGTAGGCCGGCTGAATCTCCAGGGTGTCGCCCTTCATGCGAAAGCTGCCCCGGTCGATCACCAGCTCGTTGCGCGAGTACTGCATCTCGACCAGACGACGCAGCAGCGCGCGCTGCTCGAAGCTCTGGCCGACTTCGAGGTGCAGCATCCGCTCGCGGTACTCGATCGGTGAGCCGAGGCCGTAGATGCACGACACCGACGCGACGACGATGGTGTCGCGGTGAGTCAGCAACGACGAGGTCGCCGCGTGACGTAGGCGGTCGATCTCCTCGTTGACCGAACTGTCCTTCTCGATGAAGGTGTCGGTGCGCGGGATGTAGGCCTCGGGCTGGTAGTAGTCGTAGTAGGAGACGAAGAACTCCACACGGTTATTGGGCAGCATCTCCTTGAGCTCCGACGCCAGCTGCGCGGCCAGCGACTTGTTCGGCTCGAGGATCAACGTCGGGCGCTGGACCCGCTCGGCCAGCCAGGCGATCGTCGCGGTCTTGCCGCTGCCGGTGATGCCCTCGAGCGTCTGGAAGCGCAGACCGTCCTGCACCCCGGCGGCCAGGGTCTCGATGGCCTGGGGCTGATCGCCCGAGGGGCTGAACGGCGATTCGACCAGGAACTTATCCACGGGCCAGCCCGCTCTCTTCGAGGGCCCGCGCGAGTTCTTGGTAGAGCTCCTCGAGCGTGCCGTCGTTAGGTATCACGCGGTCCACGATGGCCGCGCGCTCGGCGTTGCTCATCTGGCTCTCCAGACGTCGACGTGCGTCGTGCTCGCTAAAGCCGCGCCCCTCGACCAATCGGGCCAGGGCGGTCGCCGGCTCGACCTGCAGCGCCCAGACCTCGTCGACGGCCAACAGCAAGCGGTGTTCGGGACGAAAGAGGGGCAGCGCCACGAAGGCGGCCGGACCGTTCGTCGCGTCGAGTCGGCGAAGGATCTCGAGACCGATGGGACCGTGGGTGATCGTGTTCAGCCGGCGCAGCGCCGTGTCGTCGTTGAAGACGACGTCGGCCAGGAAGGCGCGGTCGAGCGTGCCGTCGTCGGCGAGCACGGCGTCGCCGAAGGCGTCGCGCAGCGTGTCCAGCACCGGTTGTCCCGGCGTTGTCAATTGATGAGCGATCTCGTCAGCATCGATCACCGGCCAACCGAGCTCGGTCAAACGGGCGCAGGCCGCGCTTTTGCCCGAACCGATCCCGCCGGCGAGCACAATTCTCTTCATCCAACCACCGTAGCGACCCCCTGTGACACGCCCGGCCGCGGCGCCGGTGGCACCGCCAATTGGCGGTGGTTAGGTATTGTCCTACTAAGCCACAGAGAGGAACCAGTGCTTCGTTACGTCGTACGACGTCTGATCATGTTGCTAGGGATTGTCTTTGTCATTTCGGTCGGCAGTTTCTACCTCATCCACCTCTTGCCCGGCAATCCCGCGGTGGTCATCCTGGGCAGCGCCTACAACGCAACCAATAAGGCCATCCTCTACAAGCAGCTGGGCCTCAACCGGCCCATCATCGATCAGTACTTCGTCTGGATCGGCCACGTGCTGCACGGCAACCTCGGCACCTCGTTCATCTCGCGCGTCTCGGTCGTCACCACCATCAAGGCGGCCCTGCCGATCGACGTCGAGCTGATCATCCTGAGCCAGGTGCTGGCCCTGGCCTTCGCCGTGCCGCTGGCGATGCGCGCCGCCCGCAAGCCCGACGGCGTCGTCGACCGCATCTTCAGCGCCGGCAGTTTCACCCTGCTCTCGGTGCCGCCCTTCATCATCATCGTCTTCCTCGTGCTGCTCGTGTCGATCAAGTGGGGGCTGGGCGCCACCGGCCCGGCGGCCTACGTACCCCTCAACGTCGACTGGATCACCAACCTCGAGAGCATCTCCCTCGCGGCCATCACCATCGCCGCGGGCAGCTTCGTGCTCTACTTTCGTGTGCTGCGCAGCGACCTCATCGCCACCCTGCAGGATGAGTTCATCACGATGGCCCGCTCCAAGGGGCTGAGTCGGCGCCGGATCCTCTGGCTGCACGCCTTTCGCCCGTCGTCGGTGGCCCTGCTCGGCTCGGCCAGCGTCAACATCAGCGGACTGCTCGCTGCCAGCTTCGTCGTGCAGTACTTGCTCGCCCTGCCCGGCCTCGGCCTGACGCTCATCACCGCCATCAACACCAGCGACTACCTGCTGGTCCAGGGCATCGTCTTCGTCGTGTGCGTGGGCGTCGTCGTGATCAACTTCTTCTTCGACTTCGTCATCAATCTCGTCGACCCGAGGATCAGCCGTGAGTGAGCCGTGGGGGCTCAACCCCGAGGTCCTGGTGCCCCACGGGCTGGTGGAGAGGCCCGAGAAGAAGCGGCCGCTCGGCCCGTTGTTCTGGATCTGCGTCGGATGGATCGCGCTCAACCTCATCGGCGCGATCTTCGCCAACGTCCTGCCACTGGAAAACCCGCTCTTCCAGAACTACAACTTCATCAACGCGGCACCCTCACTGCACCACCTCTTCGGCACCGACGACTTGGGGCGCGACATCTTCGCGCGCGTGGTCTACGGCTCGCGCATCTCGATCACGGCCGGCGTGGGCGCGATGATCATCGGCTTCGGGATCGGGGCGCCGCTCGGGATGCTGACGGCCTACAAGCGCGGCCGCTTCGACCTGATCGTCACCTCGATCATGTACGTCGTCCTGGCCTTCCCGGCCATCGTCGCGACGATCGCGGTGCTCTCGTTCTGGACGCCGCGCAACCTGTTCAAGATCATCGTGGTGATTGGGCTGGCCTCGGTGCCGATCATCTACCGGGTGATCCGTGCGGCCACCCTCTCGGTGGCGACCAAGGACTTCGTGGTCGCGGCCAAGGTCCAGGGAGCCTCGGACCGGCGCATCATCTTCAAGGAGCTGCTGCCCAACGTGGCGCCGATCCTCATCTCCTTCGTTTTGATCGGCATCGCGACCGTCATCACCCTCGAGGGGGCGCTCGCCTTCCTCGGCCTCTCGGTCAACCCGCCGACGCCGTCGTGGGGCAACATGATCAACGAGGCCCGCACGGTGCTCGCCCAGAACCCCTGGCTGGCCCTCTTCCCGTCGCTGGCGATGTGCCTGTTCCTGCTCAGCCTCAACTTCATCGGCGACCGCCTGCGCAGCCACTTCGACGTCCAGGAGGTGAAGCTGTGAGCGGAGAGAAGCTGCTGGTCGTCAAGGACCTCACCACCACCTTCGCGACCCTCGCCGGCCCCCTGCCGGCGGTAGGCGGCATCTCCTTCGACCTCGCCACCAACGAGACCCTGGGCATCGTCGGCGAGTCCGGGTCGGGCAAGACCGTGCTGGCGCGCACCATCATGGGCCTGCAGCCGCGCACCAACGTCACCGTCACCGGCTCGGTGCTGCTCGACGGCCACCAGGTCGTCGGGGCCAGCGAGGACGAGATGCGCAGGCTCTGGGGCACCGAGGTCGCCATGATCTTCCAGGACCCCATGACGTCGCTCAACCCGGTGATGCGCGTCGGGCGCCAGATCGACGAGACGCTGCGCGTGCGAATGGGCATGTCGCGCCGCGACGCCCGGGCCCGCGCCATCGAGCTGCTCGAACTGGTCGGCATCCCCTCGCCCGAGCGGCGATATCGCGCCTTCCCCGGCCAGCTCTCGGGCGGCATGCGCCAGCGCATCGTCATCGCGACCGCGCTCGCCTGCTCGCCCAAGCTATTGCTGGCCGACGAGCCGACGACGGGACTGGACGTCACCATCCAGGCCCAGATCCTCAACCTGCTCGACGAGCTCAAAGAAAGCCTGCACATGTCGGTGGTCCTGGTGACCCACGACCTGGGGGTCGTGGCGACTAGGACCAGCAAGATCGTCGTGATGTACGCCGGGCGGGTCGTCGAGATGGGCTCGACCCGCGACGTCTTCGCGCACCACCGCATGCCCTACACCCGGGCCCTGCTCGAGAGCTCGCCCAAGATCACCAGCCCCTCGCACACCCGGCTCGCGACGATCCCGGGACGGCCGCCCAACCTGTTGCAGCTGACCCAGGGCTGCAGCTTCGCGCCGCGCTGCGCCTACGCCAGCGACCGGTGCCGCGAGGAGCGACCCGAGCTCGAAGCGACCGCCGAGCCGGGCCACCTCTTCGCGTGCTGGAATCCCCTGGCCCACGACCGAGAGGCCGTCACCCTATGACCGAACCGCTTCTCAAAGTCCGCGACCTGGTCGTGACCTTCGGCCACGGGCTGCACTGCGTCAGCGCGGTCGCCGGGATCAGTTTCGACATCTACGAGGGCGAGACGCTCGGGCTCGTCGGCGAGTCGGGTTGCGGCAAGTCGACGACCGGGCGGGCCCTGATGAGGATCGTCGAACCCTCCCAGGGCACCGTCGAGTTCGAGGGGACCGACGTCACCAAGCTCAAGGGCGGCGTGCTGCGCAACGCCCGCACCCGCATGCAGATGATCTTCCAGGACCCGATCAGCTCGCTCAATCCCCGCCGACGCGTCAAGGACATCGTCGCCGAGCCGCTCGACTGCTGGAAGAGCGTCAAGGGCGCCCAGCGCGACCTCATCGTCTCGGACCTATTGAGCAAGGTCGGCATCGACCCCGAGGTCTACGGCAACCGCTACGCCCGCCAGTTCTCGGGCGGACAGTGCCAGCGCATCTCGATCGCGCGATCGCTGGCGATGCGGCCCAAGCTGTTGATCTGTGACGAGATGGTCTCGGCCCTGGACGTCTCGATCCAGGCCCAGATCCTCAACCTGCTGGCCGACCTCAAGGCCGAGTACGGACTCACGCTGCTCTTCATCGCGCACGACCTGGCCGTCGTGAAGAACGTGAGCGACCGGGTCGCCGTGATGTACCTCGGCAAGATCTGCGAGGTCGGCCCGAGCGACACGCTCTACGACGCGCCGGCCCATCCCTACACCAAGTTCCTCCTCGGCGCGGCCCTCGAGGCCGATCCCGATTCGCCGATCCACGGCGAGGTGCTCCAGGGCGAGCCCCCGAGTCCGATGAATCCGCCCAGTGGTTGCCGGTTCCGGACCCGCTGCCCCTTCGCCACGGAGAAGTGTGCCAACGAGGAGCCCCTCCTGCGCGAGATCGCGCCCGGCCATCAGGTGGCCTGCCACTACCCGCTCACCGTCACGTCCCGCTAAGCCGACCAACTACCTTTCGCGGTCAGTGTCACGACTCGAACGTAGTTTCACGTCATGGGCAATCAACCCTCAAACGCTCGAGTTGACGACACATCGCCTCGGCCCGTAGCAGGCAAACGTTCAACCCACCATATGAGTTATCATATGCTTCATGGCAAGACGTGAAGTGTTGGTGCAACTGGACGACGAATTGGTTTCGCGGCTCGACCGCCTGGCCAAAGAACGCGGCACCAGTCGCTCAGAACTATTGCGGCAGGCTGCGCTCGCCGTGTTGAGTGCCGAGGAGTTGCGCCACGCTGATCGTGAACTGCAGCGCGCGTATCGACGGCTCCCCCAGGATCCGTTGTTCGTCGAGGCGGCGGCACGTCTGGCCGCTGAGACGATTCCCGGGTGGTAACACGGGGCGATATCGCCTGGGCCGACCTCGGCTCCCGCGCGGGTCGACGACCCGTCTGTGTGCTCACCCGTGACGCCGCGATCGACGTTCTCGCTACGGTGACCTGCGCGCCCATAACCAGGACCTTTCGCGGCATCGCCTCTGAAGTCGAGGTCGGGAGTAAGGAGGGCCTCGTCGAATCGTGTGTCATCAACTGCGACAACATTGTGACTCTGCCAAAAGCAAGCCTGGAACATCCGGTCGGCCACCTCGATGCGCCTCGACGTGCCGAGCTCGATCAGGCTCTGCGCTACGCGCTCGACATTCAGTTTTAGTTCACAGCTAGTCCGGTCATGACGACCGGACCGCGACAACGGAGCTACTCGGTGGGCGGAGCGGTCTCGTCGGAAGTCTCGGCCCCTGCCTCGTCGACCACGACAGGCGCTTCGTCGACCACGACGGGCGTCTCGTCGTCACCCGACTCGGGCGACTTGACCGTCTCGACGGCGTACTCGGCCCACGCGGCCTGGGCCTCGGTCTCGGGCGTGAACTCGCCGTACTCGATGCCGCCGATGTAGTTGCCTTCGGTGTCGTAGGCGTGCGAGCCGAAGGCCTCGCGGTACTCCTCGCTGACCTCGCCGCCCTCGGCGGCCTGCTTCACCGACAGGCTGATGCGGCGACGCGCGGTGTCGAGTTCGATGATCTTGACCCATAGCTCCTCGCCGGCCGTCACCACCTGGTCGGGCGTGTCGACGTGGTGGGCCGCGAGCTCCGAGATGTGCACCAGGCCCTCGATGCCCTCACCGACCTGCACGAAGGCGCCGAAGGGCACCAGCTTGGTGACCCGGCCGTAGACCAGCTGGTCGACGGCGTGGCTCTCGGCGAAGACCTGCCAGGGGTCGGACTGGGTGGCCTTGAGCGACAGCGAGATGCGTTCCTTGGAGAAGTCGACGTCCAGGACCTCGACGTCGACCTCGTCGCCCACGGCCACGACCTGGCTCGGGTGGTCGATGTGCTTCCAGCTGAGCTCGGAGACGTGGATCAACCCGTCCATGCCGCCCAGGTCGACGAAGGCACCGAAGTTGACGACCGAGGAGATGACGCCGTGGCGGCGCTCGCCGGGCTTGAGGTTGTTGAGGAAGTCGCCGCGCTGCTCCTTCTGGGTCTCTTCGAGCCAGGCGCGGCGTGAGAGGACCACGTTGTTGCGGTTGCGGTCGAGCTCGATGATCTTGGCCTCGACGGTCTTGCCGATGTAGGGCTGCAGTTCGCGCACGCGGCGCAGTTCCACCAGCGAGGCCGGCAGGAAGCCGCGCAGCCCGATGTCGACGATGAGCCCGCCCTTGACGACCTCGATGACGACGCCCTTGACGACCTCGTCGCGGTTCTTCAACTCCTCGATCGTGCTCCAGGCCTTCTCGTACTGGGCCCGCTCCTTGGACAGGACCAGTCGCCCCTCCTTGTCCTCCTTCTGCAGCACCAGGCACTCGACGCGCTCGCCGAGCGAGACGATCTCGCTGGGGTCGACGTCGTTGCGGATGGAGAGCTCGCGCGCCGGGATGACGCCCTCGGACTTAAAGCCGATGTCGAGCAGGACCTCGTCGCGGTCGATCTTGACGACGGTGCCCATGACGAGGTCGCCGTCTTCGAATTCGAGCACGCTGTCGCCGACCAGGGTGGCGAGGTCGGTGCCGACCATGTCGTCTTCGGTGATGACGCGGGGCACGTAGTTGCCCTCGTCGTCGAAAGTGCCCATTTGTTGGGAGGAGAGGAGGCTGAGGCCGTCCGACATGCATACATCCATCGCGACCACACCGGGGTCAACTAGAGGAATAGGAGTGGGTCGTCCGGTGCAAACCCAGAGAACACCTTAACACTGCGTAAATCAACCCTTGGCGGCGGCCCAGTTCTCGCCCCAGTGCAGGGTGATCTCGAGCGGCACCGAGAGGTGCGCGGCGTTGGTCAGCGCGTCGACGATGATCGCCTCGACGCGCTCGTGTTCGCGCGGCGGGGCCTCGACGAGGACCTCGTCGTGGACCTGCAGGATCAGGCGGGCCTCTAACTCCTCGCTGGTCAGTCGCCGGTCGAGGCGCACCAGCGCCGACTTGAAGATGTCGGCCGCCAGTCCCTGGGTACCGGCGTTGATGGCCTGGCGCTCGGCCGCCTGGCGCTGGGGCCCGACGGCCGTCGCCAGGTCCGGGAAGGGCCGGATCCGCCCGAATTCGGTACGCGAGTAACCCTGGTTGCGGATCTCCTTGATGGTGTTGTCCATGTAGGCGCGCAGGTTCGGGAACCCGGCGAAGTACTTGTCCATGACCTCCTTGGCCGTGGCCACCGGCACGCCCAGGCGCTGGCTGAGCCCGTAGGCCTCCATGCCGTAGGCCAGGCCGTAGGAGACGGCCTTGGCCTGCTCGCGCTGCTCGTGGGTGACCTCGGCGACCGGAATCTGGAAGACCGAGGCCGCGATGGTGCGGTGCACGTCCTCGTGCGACGCGAAGGCGGCCAGCAGGCCGGGGTCCTGGGAGAGGTGCGCGATGATGCGCAGTTCGATCTGGTTGTAGTCCGCGACCGCGAGCTCCCACCCCTCGCTCGGCACGAAGGCGAAGCGCAGGCGACGACCCTCCTGAGAGCGCACCGGGATGTTGTGCAGGTTCGGCGCGTCCGAGGAGAGCCGCCCGGTGCGCGCGACCGTCTGTCGAAAGGTCGCGTGGATGCGCCCGTCGCTCGCGACCGAGTCGATGAGCGGCGCGCCGTAGGTGCCGCGCAGCTTCTCCACCTCGCGGTAGCGCAGGATCAGCGCCACGATCGGGTGCTCGCCCTGGATGGCCTCGAGGGTGGCGGCGTCGGTCGAGTAGCCCGACTTGGTCTTCTTGCCCGGCGTGAGCCCCAACTCCTCGAAGAGCACGACCTGGAGCTGCTGGGGCGAGTTGACCTTGAACTCGTGGCCGGCGACCTCCTGGATCTGCGTCTCGAGCGAGGCCGCCTCCTTGGTGAACTCGGCCGCGATCGTGCGCAGCAAGTCCACGTCGACGCGGATCCCCCTCGCCTCCATGCGCCCGAGCACCGCCACCAGGGGCAGCTCGACCTGCTCGTAGACGAAGTCGAGCTCCCAGCGTGTGATCTCGGCGCGTAGGTGGGTGCGCAGTCGGGCCGCCACCTCGACGTCGCGCGTGAGGTTCTCGTCGCTCGAGGCACCCTCGAAGAGCGAGGGCGCCGGGGTCGTGATCGTCTCGCCGAGGAAGCGGTGGGCCACATCGACCAGGTCGTAGCTGCCGCTGGTCGAGTCGACGAGGAAGGCCATGATCGACGTGTCGTCGGCCGGCTCGGCGAGGGTGAGGCCCCGCTCGCTGGCCAGGCGAAAGAGGCCCTTGATGTCGTGGCCCGCGAGGGCCGTCGCGCCGACGGCCGCGAAGAACTCCTCCAGCAACACGGTCGCCACCTCGCCCCGCTCGGCGTCGAGCGCGGCGACGCTCGTCGCGGAGTAGGCGACCACCGGGGCGCTCGTGGCCTTGAGTACCGAGGCGAGGGTGCCCGCGCTCGCCGCCGGCGCCACGGGCGCGGCGGCCACGGCGCCGGCCGACGAACCGCCGGCGTCGCCGATCAGCCCGTCGTTCATGAGCTTCTCGAAGCGGGCGCGCATCGACTTCATCTCGTACTTCTCGAAGAAGGCCCCGGCCTCGCCGCGGCTCCAACCGCCGAGGACCAGGTCGTCGAGCGTGAAGTCGAGCGGCACGTCGCGCACCAGCACCATCACCTTCTCGTTGTTGCGGGCCCGCTCCTCGAAGGTCGCCAGGTTCTCGCGCAACTTGGGCGTCAGGTCGGCGAGGTGCTCGTAGAGCTCGTCGAGGTCGCGGTACTGCGCGAAGAGCTTGGCCGCCGTCTTCTCCCCCACCCCCGGCACGCCCGGCAGGTTGTCCGAGGTGTCCCCGCGCAGCGCCGCGAGCAGGACGTAGCGCTGGGGCTCGATGCCGCAGCGCTCGATGATGCCGGCCTCGTCGTAGAGCGAGTAGTCCGACACACCGCGCCGGTTGTAGAGCACGCGCACGAAGGGGTCTTCGACCAACTGGAAGGAGTCACGGTCGCCGGTCACGACGACGACCGGCATCGTCTCGTCGCGGCCCCAGGTGGCCAGGGTCGCCAGCACGTCGTCGGCCTCGAAGCCGGGCACGCCCAGCACCGGGATGTGCAGCGCGTCGCACAGCGCGCGGATGAGCTCGAACTGGTGCTCGATCTCCACGGGCACCTCGGCCCGGCCCCCCTTGTAGTCGGGCGTCATCGCGTCGCGGAAGGTCCCCCCGGGTAGGTCGAAGGCCACGGCCAGCGCGCGGGGCTGCTGGGAGCGGATGAGCAGGTGCAGCATCGACGCGAAGCCGTGCAGCGCGTTGGTGACGAGACCCTCGGAGGTCGCGATGTCGGTCGAGAGGGCGAAGAAGGCGCGAAAGGCCAGGGACATCCCGTCTAGGAGCAGCAGCGGTCGCTGGTCGTCCTCAGCCAACGAACTCGCCCTTGAGGATCTGCTGGGCGATGTCGCGCATGCGGGTCCGTCCGCGCATCGCCGACTGCTGGATGACCTCGAAGGCGGCCGGCTCGTCGAGGCCGCGCTCGCTCATGAGCCGCTCCTTGGCCTTCTGGACGATCTCGCGGGTCTCGATCTTGTCCTCGATGCTGTGGGCCTCGGCGACGTGGCTCGCCTCCTCGTGCGAGGGGTTGAGGATCGCGGCCAGCTTGGGCAGGATCTCGCTGGAGCGGAACGGCTTGACGAGGTAGGCCACGACCCCGGCCTCGCGGGCGCTCTCGATCAGGTTGCGCTGGCTGAAGGCCGTCAACAGCACCACGACCGTCCCGGTGCCCTTGAGCTGGCGCGCGACCTCGATACCGTCGAGGCCCGGCATCTTGACGTCGAGCAGCGCGAGGTCCGGTTCGAGCTCCTTGATCATCGCCAGCGCGTCGTCGCCGCGGGCCGCCTCGCCCACCACCAGGTAGCCGTCGCCCTCGAGGATCTCCTTGAGGTCGAGGCGGATGATCGATTCGTCGTCGGCGATGACCGCGCGCTTATCCATTGTCGTCTTTCGGTGTCCATTCGCGAAGCAGTTCGTCGCGCTCGCCTATCAGGCTACGGACCTCGTCGGCCCGGCGCTGCATCTCGGCGTGGGCCACGGCCACGTGTCGCGAGAGCTCGTGGTAGTCGTGGGTCTGCAGGGGGGTCTCCGAGACCAGGGAGCGGATCCGGGCGTCGTCGAGGGCGTCGTTCCACACCGCCACCTGCTCCTCGAGCACGGCCAGGGACTCGCGGGCCGCGCTGAGGCGGCGCTGGATGTCCTCCAGGTGTCGCTTCTGCAGCCGGGTCCCCATGATTTGCAGTCTAAAACGGGTCCCCGGGCCGTGCCGTTATGGCCGTGGCCCGTGCCAGGACCGCCGCGCTCGGTCCGAGGCCGAGGCCGCCCTCGGCCACGTCCACGTCGTCCTGCGCGCTCAGGGTCGCGACCGGACCGACGTCGCTGGGCTCGCTCACGCAGTGCTCGGCCAGGCGGCGATGGACCCCGCGGGCGAAGCCCGACTCGAAGAAGCCGCCCAGGTAGGGCGTGAGGCCGAGCGCCAGGGAGCGCTCGACCATGGAGCGCGCGTTGGCCAGACCGCCGACGCGCGCCGGCTTGATGCACACCAGCGAGGCCGCGCGGTAGCGCGCGATCTGCTCGAGGTCGCGCACGCTGCGCACGCCCTCGTCGAGGCTGAGGGCCACGTCCAGTTGCGCGCCCAGGCGGGCGTGGTCGATGACGTTGCCCGCCGCGAAGGGCTGTTCGACGGCGGCGATCGTCGCCACGGCGCCCACCGCCTCGACCTGGTCGAGGACCTCGTCGTCGTCGTGGGCCGAGCAGTTGAAGTCGAGCACGATCGCCACCGTGAGGGCCCCCAGGCGCTCGAGCGCCTCTGTAGAGATCGAATGCGGCGCGGTCTTGACCCGCACGCGCGCCGCCGAGGCGACCTCCCACGGTTCGTCGTCGAGCAGCGAGACCGTCGACAGGCACGGTGTGTCAAAGCGCGCCGGCCAGAGCGACGCCAGGTCCATCCCGGCGGCGCGCAGTTCGAGGTCGAGCAGGGCCATCTCCACCAGCGCGACCGCCACGTTGCTCTCGCGACGGGGTCCGGCGAAGCGGACCACGCGCGTCCACGACGGCACCGCGTCCTCGAGGTCGCTCGCGGCGCGGACCTGGGCCAGGACGACGTCGCGCAGTTCCGCGATCACCTCGTCGATGCCCGGGTCGCCGTTGAGCCCCTCGGGTTGGGGCGACACTTCACCGAAGCCGCGCACGCCATCGTGCTCGACGCGCAAGTAGAGCCGCGAGCGCACGGCGTGCACCTGCGCCGCGGCGCGGACCGCCCGGCGCAACTCGACGTCGTCGCGCCAGAGCGTGAAGTTCATGGATTCCACCTTATTGAAAGGGCCCCGATCGCTCGCCCCGTGCGCCGAAGCCGTCGAGGCGCCCTGCTACCGTGGACCTCTCAGCCCGGATGGCGGAATCGGCAGACGCGGAGGCCTCAAAAGCCTTTACTCGAAAGGGTGTGTGGGTTCAACTCCCACTCCGGGCACCAACTACCGTGGGCAGCATGCCAGAGTGGCCCACTCCCCCCTTTCGCGACGACCTGGTGGCGCTCTTCCCCGGACAGGGCTCGCTCTCCGGCGGCGCCGGCGTTGACTGGCGCGACTCGCGACACTGGGGCGTGGTCACGCGCATCGGCGACGCGGCCGGCGTCGACGTCGAGGAACTGCTGCTGCACGCCTCGAACGAGGACGTCGTGCGCACCGACCGGGCCCAGATCGCGACCTTCGCCCTCTCGCTCGTCAGCTACCTCGAACTGCTCGACCGCGGGTTACGTCCCCGCTTCCTGCTGGGCCACAGCCTCGGGGAGTTCTCGGCCCTGGTGGCCTGCGGCCTGCTCGACGTCGACGACGCGGCCCGCCTGATCGCCGTGCGCGGGGCGGCCATGGCGCGCGCCGCGCAGGCGGCCGAGGGATCGATGGTCGCGCTGATGGGGCCGGACGAGGGGGCCCTCGACGCGCTCGGTTCGCTCGAGGACGTATGGGTCGCCAACGTGAACGGGCCGGGCCAGATCGTGGTCAGCGGCACGCGGGCCGGCCTCGAGGAACTGACCCGGCGCCACCGCGAGCTCGGCTGGCGCCGGGCGACGGCGCTACCCGTGGGCGGGGCCTTCCACTCACCCCTGATGGCCCCGGCCCAGGCCGAGCTCGACCTGGCGCTGGCGTCGAGCGCGTGGGCCCACACCGACGCGACGTTGATCGCCAACGTCGACGGACGGATCCACACCAGCGCCGAGGACTGGCGCGGACTGCTCTCGCGCCAGCTGACCTCGCCGGTGCAGTTCCTGGACGCGACGTT
Source organism: Acidimicrobiales bacterium (assembly GCA_050010495.1). Classification (GTDB taxonomy): domain Bacteria; phylum Actinomycetota; class Acidimicrobiia; order Acidimicrobiales; family RAAP-2; genus RAAP-2. The sequence goes on along the minus strand of JBEKKW010000005.1, from coordinate 39,330 downwards.
GGCCCTGCCCGACACGGTCACGACGACCGTCGAGATGGCGCCGAGCGGGGTGCTCACGGGCCTGACCAAGCGCATCCGCACCTTCGAGCACCAGTTCGCGCCGGCGTCGCTGGCCGAGTTAGAGGAGATGGAGCTATGAGCCGTCACGTCATCGTCACCGGGGCCAGTCGAGGCATCGGCTCGGCCATCGCCGAGCACTTCGTCGCCCTGGGCGACCAGGTCGTCGCGCTCTCGCGCTCGGGCGCGGCGCCGGCCGGCTGCGCGAGAGCGCTGGCCTGTGACGTCACCCGTTCCGACGAGGTCAACGCCGCCTTCAAGGAGGCCATCGCCGAGTTCGGCCCCGTGGAGGTGTGCGTCGCCAACGCCGGCGTGACGCGTGACGGACTGGCCCTTCGGATGTCGGACGAGCAGTGGCGCGAGGTGCTCTCGACCGACCTCGACGGCGCCTTCTTCAGCGCCCGCGCGGCCCTGGCCTCGATGGTGCGGGCCCGCCAGGGCTCGATCATCTTCATCGGGTCGGTCAGTCCCTTCATCGGCGTGCCGGGCCAGGCCAACTACGCCGCCGCCAAGGCCGGGCTGATGGGCCTCGCGCGGGCCCTCGCCAAGGAGGTCGCCTCGCGGTCCATCACCGTCAACGTGGTGGCCCCCGGCCTCGTCGAGACCGACATGACCAGCGAGCTCGGCACGGCCAGCGACGCGTTGGCCGCCCTCATCCCGATGGGGCGCATCGGGCAACCGGCCGATATCGCCGGAGTTGTCGGGTTCCTCGCCAGTAACCATGCCCGCTACATCACCGGCGCCGTGCTCGCGGTCGACGGCGGGCTCGCCCTCGGCCTCTAAAGGTCGGGGTCCGCACAAGCGTTTAGTAACATGGAACGACACAAAGCAAGGGATAGGTTCATGGACCGTACTGAAGCATTTTCGAAATTCACCGACAACACGGTCGAGGTGCTGGCCGTCGACCCGTCCAAGGTGACGATGGAAGCGTCCTTCGGCGACGACCTCGGCGCCGACAGCCTCGACCTGGTGGAGTTGGTGATGGCCCTCGAGGAGACGTTCGACATCGAGGTCGCCGAGGAAGAGCTCAAAGAGATCCGCACCGTCGGCGAGGCCTTCGATCTGATTTACGCCAAGCTGTAGTGCACGTCGCCGTCACCCCCGCGGGACCGCTCGACGGCCGACGCGTCGCGGTCACCGGGCTGGGCGCGCTGTCGTGCGCCGGGATCGGCGTCGACGCGCTGTGGCAGGCCCTCACCAAGAGCGTCGCGCCGGCGAGCAAGCGGATCGCGCCCTTTGACGCCACCCACCTCGGCGGCCCCAAGGAACTGCGCCGACTCGACCCCTTCGCGCTCTACGCACTGATGGCGGCCGACGAGGCCTGGCGCCAGAGCGGCCTCGCGGGACCGATTCTCGACGCCGGCAGCATCGTGACCTCGGGCATCGGCGGTCTGCAGACCACGATCGACCAGCACAGCGTGCTGGTCGAGAAGGGGCCGGACCGGGTCTCGCCCTTCCTGGTGCCCATGATGATGCCCAACGCCGCCACGGCCGCCGTCTCGATGCGCTTCGGGCTGGGCGGGCCGTGCGAGACGGTGACGACGGCCTGCGCGGCCGGCACCCACGCGATCGGCAACGCGGCGCGCCTGGTCGCTTCCGGTCGATGCTCCGTCGCGGTCGCCGGAGGGGCCGAAGCCGTGATCCTGCCGATCGCCATCGCCGGGTTCTCCAACATGACCGCCCTCAGCTCCTCGGAGTTCTCCCAGCCCTTCGACGTCAAGCGCGACGGCTTCGTCATGGGTGAGGGCTCGGGCATCTTGATCCTCGAGGAGTGGGAGCACGCCCTCGCGCGCGGGGCGACGATCTACGCCGAGGTCATCGGCGCCGCGTCGACCGCCGACGCCCACCACATCACCGCACCCGACCCCACGGGCAATGGCGCCATCCGCTGCATGGAACTGGCCCTGGCCGACGCCAACGTGACTGCGGACGAGGTGTCGCACATCAACGCCCACGGCACCTCGACCGAGCTGAACGACCTCGCCGAAGCGGTCGCCGTGCACCACATCTTCGGCGAGCAGGCTCCCCCGGTGACCTCGATCAAGGGCCACCTCGGCCACTCGCTGGGGGCCGCCGGCGCGCTCGAGGGGGTCGCGTCAGTGCTCACGTTGCTGCACCAGGAGATCCCGCCGACGGCCGGCACCACCGAGGTCGACCCCAAGATCGATCTCGACGTGGTGCTCGGCGCGCCGCGCGCCGCCGACATCGACGTGATCCTGTCGAACTCCTTTGGCTTCGGCGGGCACAACGGCAGCGTCGTCTTCCGCCGCTACCGCGACTGAGGTGCTTCCGTAGCGCACCCGCGCCGCAGGGAGCCCCACGGTGTCGCCCGATTTTTTAGTAGGGTCTGCACATTCGACGCCCGGAAGTCGCCGACCACGCGCGACGCAGTGGCCTTCGAGAGCGAGGTAGGACCATGTTCGAAGTGGTAGTCGTGGGAGCCGACGGATCGCCGACCGCGCGCCGCGCCGTCGAGGCGGCCGCGGAGATCGCCCAGATGTCGGGCGGCCAACTGCACATCGTGAGCGCCTACGAACCGGGCGGGCGCCGTGGGACGTCGCCCGACGAGTCCGAGAACGACGGCGACGTTGCGGCGGTTCTGCAGGTCCTCTCTGCCCTCGCCAAGGGCCGTGGCGTCGATGCCAGCACGCACGCCATTGAGGGCGATCCGGCCGAAGTGATCAACAACACCGCCGCCGAACTTGGCGCCGACCTGATCGTCGTGGGCAACCGTGGCATGAAGGGTGTGCGACGGGTCCTCGGCAGCGTACCCAATTCGGTCGCCCACGGCGCTCCCTGCTCGGTGATCATCGTCGACACCACTGAGTAGTGTCGGCGCCGACCACGACGGCCGGCGTGGATCTCGCTTCGCAGGCCCAGAACACCGCCGCCTGCGTCATGGAATGGGGTCCGAAGGGCGGGCGCGTCGCCGAACTTAACGATCACTGCGACGACGACGATATCGTTCGGCTCTTGGCGAGGGCGAACAAGGTTGGTATCGACATACCGCTCGGATGGCCGATCGCGTTCGCGAAGGCAATGGAGTTGCACGCGCGGGACGGCTCGTGGCCCGTCGACTATCGACACGCAGATAATCAGGACTTCCGTTATCGCCAGACCGATCGATGGCTCAAAGAGTGTCAGCACCTCTCTCTGCCGCTCTCGGTGTCCACCGATCGAATCGCCATCCCGGCGATGCGCGCGGCCGCCATCCTCAACAGGGCGATACCGCACTGCGCCCTCGACGGCTCGGGTGTCGTCGTCGAGGTCTACCCGGCGGCTGCGCTGTCACGCTGGGGGTTCGTCCATCAGGGTTACAAGGGCGCCAACAATGCCGCGTGTCGCACAACGCTCGTCGACACGTTCTGTCAGCGAACGGAGCCCTGGTTGACGTTCAGCAACGGCCAACAGATCGAACTCTGCCGATCGAACGACAATGTCTTTGACGCCCTCGTCGCCGCCCTCGTCGCGAGGGCCCACCGCCAGAAAAAGACGGAGGCAATCCCCAAGGAGCACGCCGACGCGGCGAAACACGAAGGCTGGATCGCGCTACCCAAGGTGGACTCGCTCGAACAGTTGGTGTAGCAGTAGCGCCATCGGCCCGAAGGGTTATCGTTCAACCAACCAGGCTCACGGGGTCGCCCACTCGAACGACGCCGGGACGCACGACGTTGGCCCGTTCGCCGACCGTGTTGTCATGCTCCTTGATGACGTGGCGAAGGATATCCAGTTGGCGTTCGAGGTCCTCGCGCTGGGGCCGGGTGGTCATGACACAGCGCTTGCAACCGCGCAGGTATTCGATCTCGACTTCACCCACGAGCAAGCGTTGGCCTGGTTCGAGCGAGCTCCACGTGCCCGGGTCCTCCTCAATGACCACGTTGGGGCGGAAACGGCGAACCTCCCACTGCAGGTCGGGCCGTTCGCACTCGAGCCGACGCAGATCGGACGCGGCCAATACGTGGAGCGCGCTGTCGTCGACGAAGGAACCAGCTATTCCCTCCCACTGCTCAAGCCTCGAATCGTCGTGCTCAAAATCCTCAGGGGATTCGAAGGTCGCGACGCCGTAGGACGCCGAGTCGACCAGCCGCACCGGTCGACCGAGCCAATGGGTGAGGCACTCGTCGAGCACGTCACCGGGTTCGAACTGCTGCCCGGAGGGCAAGGTCACGCGTAGATCACCGTCCACGAGTGCCGCCTGCGCCTCGAGCAGACGACCGTCGCGCTTCGCCGAGACGATGGTGCCAGAACCGAGATCCAACACGCCAAATCTACGGTCACCCTCCACGCCGTTTACCCCGAAGCCCAACTCGCCACAGGATTCGCCCTGCATGGATTTTACGGGGTAGCGCCAGAGCGACTGCACCCAAAGAGCCGCTTGCGATACCCGTCCACTCACGCAGGGAGCCTAGTCAGACTGCCAGACTTCATGAACCATGGGGTGCCGTTCGTATGGCGACGTCGGGCGCCATATCGCCGGCCCGTTACCCTAAGGATGAGTTGGAGAAGGGAAAGGCGTGCCTGCAGACGATGGACCCTCAACGATCATCGTCATGGGCGTATCGGGTTCGGGCAAGACGACAGTCGGACGGGCCCTCGCCGAATCGCTCGGCTTCGAGTATCTCGATGCCGACTGGCTCCACACGGCGATCAACATCACCAAGATGGCCGGCGGTGACGCTCTGAATGACCTGGATCGACTGCCGTGGCTGGACGCAATCGGCCAGCGACTTCGAGAGGTGCGAGATCACGGCCGCAGCTCGGTGACGGCCTGCTCGGCTCTCAAGCGCCGCTACCGGGACGTCCTGCGCGACTTCGTTCCTGACACCTACTTCGTCTTCCTTAGCGGTTCCCAAGAGCTGCTCCAGTCGCGCCTCGATGTCCGAAAGCACCAGTTCATGCCCACGTCACTGCTCGCATCGCAGCTGGCGATTCTCGAACCCCTCGAAGAAGATGAGCAGGGCCTCAGGGTCGACATCACATGCGACGTGAACCACATCGTTGGTCAGATTCGTACCACGCTGGGGGCCTAAGAGCGCTACGCATCACGCCGCGCGTCCCTAGCCATTGCTGGAACGAGATCGACAATCTGGCACTAGGTTCACGTGTCAGAGAAGAATATCGGGATGAACGGAGTTCGTTGTGTGGACACGCGGTGTGATCGGGATCGTCTTCTGCCTTGCCGGAGCCGTGTGGATAGCGCAGGGAACTAACGCACTCCACGGCTCTGGAATGAGCGGGCACGGCGTATGGGCGGTGCTCGGGATCGTGCTCATTGTGCTCGGGCTGGCATTGCTGACGTGGGCGTGGCGTATTCGCGGCAAACACGTACCCTGACGCCAAACCCCGCCCCTTTGCCCCCATCATCTCGGCCCTGATGCAACGCACTTTGCAGGGCAAACTCCAGAGCAGAATGGTCCCGCTCTAAACGAAGTGAGTTCGGTCCGTCTCTTCACCACCTCTTTGCCCAAAATCTCTGAATGAACTCGTCATTTCCATTTTTAAGTGTATGCTTTGAGCAATCGCTTAAAAAGGAGAAATATGGCCAAGGCAGGCGTAACCAGCACAGGAAAATCGACGGGCACCAAGAAATCAGTTAAGACTCGCCAGGCCCTGATTGAAGCCACCATTCTCACCCTGCGCACCGAGGGTTTCTCAGGGGCCAGCGCCAGGACCATTGCCGACCGAGCCGGGCTCAACCAGGGACTGGTCTTCTACCACTTCGGCTCCGTCATTGACCTATTGCTGGCTGCACTCGACGAAGTAAGTCGAGTCCGCATGGAGAAGTACAGCGCCGAATTGGCGAACGTCGCCTCCCCCGCCGAACTGTTGAATCTGGCGACTCAGATCTTCAAGGACGACCTCGACACGGGCTACGTCACCGTCCTCGTTGAAATGATCGGGGGCGCCGCGTCGACTCCAGGTCTGGGCGCCGAAATCGCCCTTCGGATCGGACCCTGGTTCACCTTCGCGAAGGAATCGCTGGATAAGACTTTCAGCGACACCCCGATTGCCTCCCTACTCCCCTCCGGTGACGTCGCGTACATGATCGTGGCACTGTACCTGGGCCTCGAAATGCTCACGCACTTGGACGGAGACCGGGACCCCGCGTTGCGGCTCTTCGCCCACGCCCACCAGCTGGTCGCGCTCATCGGAACGCTGAGCGCCTTCATCCCCTCAAAGCCGGCCTCATGAACCCGCAACCATCGATAGTCCCCCTTCGTCGTGGTGGCGACAGCGGACTGGACGCCGTCACCGGGGCCTTCAGCTACTCCGGCCGTTCCATCGCCCAAGCCCTGCTCGAAAGCGGGAGAACCGTGCGCACCCTGACGGGCCACCCCGGGCGGGCACCCGAATCCCCTGCGATTGACGTCCGAAGTCTCGACTTTGACGATCCGATCGGTCTGGCCGCGTCGCTCGATGGCGTGAACACGCTCTACAACACGTACTGGGTGCGTTTCGCCCATAAGAACGTCGACCACCAACTCGCGGTCGAGAACTCACGGGCCCTCTTTCACGCGGCCCGCCAGGCCGGTGTCCAGCGGATCGTGCACGTTAGCATCACCCATCCCAGCGCCAACTCCTCGCTGCCATATTTCCGGGGCAAAGCCCTCGTCGAGCGGGCTCTCGCGGAGACCGGTGTGCCCTACGCCGTACTTCGCCCGGCCATCCTCTTCGGTGGTAACGACGTGCTGATCAACAACATCGCGTGGCTCCTGCGTCACTCGCCGCTCTTCGCCATCGGTGGCCGGGGCGACTACCGCATCCGGGCGATCCACGTGGAGGACCTCGCCCGACTCTGCCTTGAGAAGGGCTCGGAATCGGGCAATTCGGTCACCGATGCAGTCGGACCGGAGCAGCCGACATTCGTCGAGCTGGTCAACATGATCAAGGATGCAATAGGGAGCCGATCCCGTCTCGTGCACGTGCCGGGTTCCACCCTGCCCACACTCTCGCGAATCGTCGGGTTGGTCCTCGGCGACGTCCTGCTCACCCGCGACGAGTACCGAGCCATGGCGAACGCACTGGCCGATAGTGACGCACCGACCACCGGCCCGACGAGGATCTCGCAATGGCTCGTCGAGAACGGTTCGACCCTCGGGCGCAACTACGCCAACGAGATCAAGCGCCACTTCGAACCGGCGGGGCGCGCTGCGCGGTCAGCGAGCGAGTTCGTCGAGTCGGCGCGCTAGGAAGGCCCGTTCGACGTCGTTAGCACAGTGCGCCAGGGCGGTCTGGTAGGCCGTTCGGGCGTCGTCGACGCGGTCCAGGCGACGAAGGAAGTCGGCGCGAGCGCTCTCGAAGTAGCAGTAACCCGACAGGTGGGGCTCAACGTCGAGACTCTCCAGGGCGTGAAGTCCGCTCGCCGGTCCGTCGGCGAAGCCGATGGCCACGGCCCGATTGAGGGCGACCACCGGCGAGGGCCACTGCGCCAGCAGCAGGTCGTAGAGAGCCACGATCTCACGCCAGTCGGTCGCGTCCCACGAGGGCGCCTGGGCGTGGAGCGCCGCGATGGCCGCCATCAACGCGAATCGCCCGGCCGGTCCCTGGCGCAGCGAGTCGCGCACCAACTGGACACCCTCATCAATGGCCCGCCGGTCCCACTGGTCGCGGTCCTGCTCCGAGAGCAGGAGCAGTTCTCCCTCGGCGCCGATCCGGGTGTTTCGTCGAGCGTCCATGAGCACGATCAGCGCCAATAAGCCCATCACGGACGCGTCATCGGGCAACAGGACGCGCAGCATACGACAGAGGTCGAGCGAGCGCTCGACGAGGTCTCGGCGCATCAGGTCCGCCCCCGAAGGCGCCGTATGGCCGGTCGTGAAGACCAGGTGCACCACCGTGAGCACCGCGTCGATGCGCGCCGGCAGCTCGTCGCTTCCTGGCATCCGATAGGGGATGTGGGACGCGGAGATCTTCTTCTTGGCGCGCGTGAGGCGCGCAGCCATCGTGGAGTCGCTCACGAGGAAGGCCCGGGCCACCTCGGAGGTGCTGAGCCCGCACAGCAGACGCAGCGTCAGCGCCACCTGGGTCTCGAGGCCCAACGCCGGGTGACAGCACGTGAAGATGAGTCGCAACCGGTCGTCGGCGATCAGGGGCGTTTCCTTGACGGTGAACGTCACGTCCTCGACGGGTTCCACGAGCTGGGGCAGGACTCTTTGGTGCGTTGACGTTCGTCGCAGCTGGTCGATCGCCTTGCGTCGGGCGACCGTCGTCAGCCAGGCCCCCGTATTGGTCGGGATCCCGGTCCTCGGCCACGTCGACAGGGCCTGAGAATACGCCTCTTGCACGCACTCCTCGGCCACGTCAATGTCGCCGGTGACGCGAATCGTCGCGGCGAGCACGAAGGCCCACTCGCGTCGATGCGCGTCCGCGACGGCCGCCTCGACGCCGGCCTCACGAGGTGCGTCGCTCAGTCGAACACCATGATGGGGCGAACTTCGACGCCGCCGCTCGGTGCGGGCACCTGGGCCGCGATCGCGATCGCCTCGTCGAGGTCGGCCGCCTCGATGAGGTAGTAGCCACCCAGGGCCTCTTTCGTTTCGGCGAAGGCGCCGTCGGTGACGACGAGCTTGCCCGTCGCGTCGTGGCGCAGCGACGTGGAACTCGCCGACGGGTGTAGCGCGTTGCCCCCGCGCAGGGCCGAACTGTTGCGCTGGCCGAACTCAGCGTGCGCGTCCATCATCTTCTTGAAGTCGGCCTCGTCGGCGTTGGCCATTGCCGATTCGTCCCCATAAATAAGCACCAAGTATTCTGACATGTCAATCCCTTCCACTGTCGCCCGAATCTCGGACTACACGGATACCGACGAACGGGCACCCGCCAAATCGACAACCCCCACAGTATTCATCATCGCCCGTGGCCGAGTTTCTGGGACCAACCGGCCAAGCCGCGCCGCGACCCGATCGGTCAAGGCTTCAGGTTCTTCCAGATCAGTTGGGCGACCGTCGTGACGGTCTGGATTCCGTAGGTCTCATCGGGATTGTTCGAGCACATGATGGTCGCGAGGTAGAGGCGGCTGTGGTACGTGACGAATCCGGTGGTGTTGATCTGCCAGCCCGTCGCCGTCTCGGGGTAGTAGCCATCCTTAAGCCCGACCGTCACCCGCGCAGGCGACCCCCAGCCGAGGCCGAAACGCTCGCTGCCCGTGACGTTCTCCATGAGCTGCATCTCGTAGGCCCGCGACGCCGCCGACAGAACGGAATTGGGTAGCACGATCGCCTTGAGCAACTCGAGCTGGTCGCGCGGCGTGGTCTCGATCTCGCCCCAGTCGTAGTTCGGGATGGTCTGCTTGAACCCGATGAGGGCGTTGAATTCGTCGAGGTCCTCGCGGCCGCCGATGTCGTTCCAAAGGATGTTCGCGGCCCCGTTGTTCGAGTAGTCGATCATCTTGATCGCCAGCGAATTCTGGCGTGTCGTGAGGGCGTGGTGGGCCTGCTGGGACTCCCACAGCAGGTCGGCCAGGATGTCGATCTTGACCATGGACGCCGTCACCTCGTGGACCCCGTAGTTGTAGAAGTACGTCCGTCCCGATCGCACGTCGTACACGGCGGCGGTGACGACGTTGGTCCGATTGCGCAGGTAGGCGGCGACCACCGGGACGTTGAAGGGATCCCGCTCGTCGAGCGGCGCCGTCGTGGTGGTCGTGGCAAGCGTGGTGGTCGTCACCTCACTCGAGGTCGTCGTACTCGACGACGTGGTCGTGGTCGTGGTCGTGGTCGAGGTGGTGGTCGTGGTGCTGGCGTGACCGTTCGCCACGGCCGTCGTCGCGACGACGACGAACATCGCGCACACGCCCGCGACGGACAGCGCCACTCGCCGTTTCCCTGACGAAGCCCTCCCCACTCTGCTCACGTCGAGTCCGATCCCCTCGGCGGCGCCCCAATCTCAGCGCCCATGTCTAACGCGAGATTAGACGGACCATCGAGCAAAAGTGGCCATGCGCCGCCCCGCCGTCGACGCTCCCGTCGGGCCGACCGCGCTCCGTCAACCGCTCGCTGACGTAGTGCGACGTGGGGTGTTTAAGGTGTAACCAGAAGTCCAGAACCGATGACTACGTGATGGACAGCGAGGAGGAGAGTGTGGAACGTCCCCCAGACGGCGTCGACGACCCGGCCCTGTCATCTGCGATCAGCGACGACGAATTGACGGCCCTCGCGTTGGCCGCCGATCCGGGCGCACCCATCAACCTCGACGCGGTGCCGTGGCGCGGCGGACCAGACCGCACTGAGAGCCCGCTACCCGAGTGGTACATGCCCAGTGCGATGGCCGTCGGCCGGGGCCGTGCCACCAAGATCGTGATCATCTCGATCGTCGTGGGCATCTTGGTGATCAACGCATTCGGCCTGTGCATCACGTCCGGCTTCATCTCCCTGGCGTAGTCCCGGTCGTCTTCGGCCCCGCTCGATACCGGCCCGAGCGCGGAATCGGGCCCCCGTGGCGGATACCATGCGCACATGACGAACTACCTCCCGGCCCGCGATCGCTACGCCGCCATGACCTACCGCCGTTGCGGCACCAGCGGGCTGCACCTACCGGCGATCTCGCTGGGGCTCTGGCACAACTTCGGCGACGACGTGACTATCGACAACCAGCGCGCCATCATCCGGCGAGCCTTCGACCGGGGCGTGACCCACTTCGACCTCGCCAATAACTACGGCCCGCCCTACGGAGGCGCCGAGCGAAACTTCGGACGAATACTGCGAGAGGACTTCTCGTCGTTGCGCGATGAACTGGTCATCTCGACCAAGGCCGGCTGGGACATGTGGCCCGGCCCCTACGGCGAGCTCGGTTCGCGCAAGCACCTGCTCGCGAGCCTCGATCAGAGCCTCGGCCGGCTCGGCCTGGACTACGTCGACATCTTCTACCATCACCGATTCGACCCCGACACGCCGCTCGAGGAGTCGCTCGGGGCGCTCGACACGGCGGTGCGCCAGGGCAAGGCCCTCTACGTAGGCATCTCCTCCTACTCCGACCGGCGCACCGCGCAGGCCGTCGAGATCCTGCGCGCGCTCGGCACGCCGTTGTTGATCCACCAGCCCTCCTACTCCATGTTCAACCGCTGGATCGAGGGTGGACTGCTCGACGAGCTCGAGTCGGCCGGCGTGGGCTGCATCGCCTTCTCGCCGCTCGCCCAGGGCCTGCTCACCGAGCGCTACCTCGACGGTATTCCGCCCGGTTCGCGCGCCACGCAGGGTTCGTCGCTCTCGAGCGACCTCTTGAGCGAGGAGAACATCTCACGCGCGCGCCACCTGCGCGACATCGCCGTGCGGCGCGGGCAGAGCCTCGCCCAGTTGGCCATCGCGTGGGCGCTGCGCGATCCGCGCGTCACCGCCGTGGTGCTCGGCGCGAGCAGCGTCGCGCAGTTGCAAGAGAATCTCGGGGCGCTCGACAACATGACCTTCAGCGCCGAGGAGTTAGACGAGATCGACCAGTACGCGCTCGAGGGCGGCATCGACCTCTGGCGCGGCCCGGCGACGAGCTGAGGTCATTCGCGAATGCGGGGCACCGTTCAGGTCCACTCGTCGAAGTGGCGCTCGACGTAGGTGTTCTCGTAGGCCCAGCGGGCGTTGACGATGAACTCGCCCAGCAGCACGGGGTCCTTGACCCCGGGCGAGGTCTCGACGGCGCTGCGCGCGTCGACGCCCCACACGGGGTAGTTCTGCACGACGTCGATCACGTTCGACGTCGTCAGCCCGCCCGAGGCGATCGTCGGGACCGTCAGCGAGGGATCCTGAAAGGTCTCGAGGCAGTCGACCAGTGAGTTGTAGTCGTCGGACTCGGGCAGCAACAGGTAGTCGACGCCGGCCACGGACAACGTCCGGTCGACCACCGTCGTGCTCGGCAGCGTGCGCATGACCGTATTGACCCGCTCGGCGACGTAGGCCAGTTCGTCGATCGAGATGAGGCCGTCGATCTGCACCGCCGTGAGGCCGAGGGTGTTGGCCACCTCGACGATGCGCCGAGGCATCTCGTTGCGAAAGACGCCGACGGAGATGGCCCCGTGGGGCAGACGGCGCACGATGTCGTGGGCCGCCGTCGTGGAGATCTGTCGGGGCGTCGGTCCGAACTCGAAGCCGACGGCCGTCGCGCCGAGGGCGATCGAAAAGAGCGCGTCCTCCTCGGACGTGATGCCCGAGACCTTGATGAACAGCCCTTCGACCGCTAATCTCACCCCGCCCCTCCCCTGCCCACGTTCACGTCCGCCCTCAGTCGATGGGCTCGACGACCACGTCAGCTGCGTTCGCCAGTTGCTCGCTCGCGAACAACGTGCGGTGCGCGAAGCCGAGTCCCTCGACACCGTCGACGACGTCCACGGCCGTGGTGACGCCCTGGGGGCCCTCGGGCCCCTTGGCCCGCAGCACCTCGTCGACGCGGGCGACGTTCGGCCCTCGCACGTGCACGAAGCGCCACGGCACGCTCGCGCCGCGGGCGTCGAGGCGCGCGACCAGTTCCTGGCCCGTGTAGCAGCCCTTCGTGAACGAGACCGTCTCGCTGACGATGGTCGAGCCGTAGGACTGCGGTGACAGATCAAAGGCGCACTCGTTCGCTCCGAGCCAACGGGCCGCCACCAGCTCGCCACTCGTGCGCAGCGGCCCCGTCGGCGTCTCGCCCAACGTGAGCGTGCAGTCGATGCGCAGGTGGAACCGCTGGAGCCGGGCGAGCGCCGACTCGCCCAGGGATCGAGGCACGTCGACGGTGAAACCATCCCCGTCGCGACGCACCCACCCGGCGCACAGCACCGCGCTGTCGGGACGCAGCAGCAACGACCATCGCCCGGCCCCGGTCACGTCGGCCATGTCCTGGGTGAGTTGACCCTGGAGGAACATCTCGCTCTGGGGACCCCGCACCGTGACGCGCGACCACTCGAGCGTCGTCGTCGTCTCGGTGGGCGTCGGGGAAGCCATGGCCACTACAGTAGGCGCGACCTCAGATATCCCGCCCTCGACGAGCAAAGGCAGCGCGTCCGTGACCACCCAGACCGAACTGAACACGATTACCTCGACCATGAACGAACTCTCGACCCGCATCACCGCCCTCGTCGAGACATCGGGCTCGACGCTGCCCAGCGACGTCTACACCGAGCTCATCGCCGCCGAGCGCACCATCGGCACGCTGCTGCGCCGCCTCAACCGCGTCGCCGGGCGAATCAGTTCCTAGCGACCGGTAGCCTTCACCCATGAACGGTTCGTGGTTCTCGACCACCTCGCTGACGCCCGACCAGCGACTGGACGTGCTCAACCTGCTCAACCGCACCGACACCCGCCTGGGCCGCGAGGCCATCGACGAGGTCCACCGCCGCGCCGTCGTGCACGGCTGGCCGGCCGAGCACTGGCTGCTCGAGACAAGCGGACACCTCAGCGGGTACGCGCTGCTCAGTGGCACCGAGCACCCCACCATCGAGATGTGCGGAGGCGGTTTCGACGCCGACCTACTCGACGCGGTGTTGGCGACCCGTTCGAGGATCGACTGGTGGGAGCGCGACTCCCACGACATCACCGAGGGCACCGTGATCCGCACGCTGCAGATGCTGAAGGTCGCGCTACCGGTACCCGTCGACGACGTGCCGGCGGGCGCGACGCTGCGCATGTTCGAGCCAATGCACGACGAGGACGCGTGGCTCGACCAGAACAACGCCGCCTTCGCCCACCACCCCGAACAGGGCGCCTGGCTGCGCGAGGACCTCGCCGAGCGGACCAATGAACCGTGGTTCGATCCCTCGGGCTTCCTGGTGCTCGAGATCGACGGCCGCCTGGCCGCGTCGTGCTGGACCAAGGTCCACGAACTGCACCCCGACCGTTTCGGCGAGATCTACGTCGTCTCGGTGCACCCCGACTTCCAGGGACGCAGCCTCGGGCGCGTGATGATCACCCAGGGGCTGGCCGCGCTGCGCAAGAAGGGTGTCGCGACGGCGGTGCTCTTCGTCGACGAGGACAACGTCGTGGCGAAGAAGCTCTACGAGTCGATTGGCTTCACGCTCAGCCGCGAGGACTGCCTGGTGCGCTTCACGCGACCTAGCTGACGCCGACCAGGCGACCGACGCCGTAGGTCACGGCCGACGCCAGCGCGGCGATGAACAGCTGTCGCAGGGCGCAGCGCACGACGCCGCGCCGGGTGAACCAGCCGATCGCTCCCCCGACGGCCATCGAACCGACGGCGGCGAAGGCCATCGACCAGAAGATCTCATTGCCCGTCGTCGACCAGATCCACGGCAACAGCGGGATGAAGGCGCCCACCACGAAGGCCCAGAAGGACGAGATGGCGGCCATCCACGGCGACCCGGTGGCCGACGGGTCGATGCCCAGCTCCTCACGGGTGTGCGTGCGCAGCGCCAGGTCGGGGTCGCGCATGAGGTCGATCGAGAGCCGTTCGGCCAACTCCGTCTCGATGCCGCGGTCGATGAAGATCTGCATCAGTTCGCGCTGCTCTTCTAGGGGATTGTCGTGCAGGGCCTGGCGCTCGACCTCGATCTCGGACTCGAGCAGCTCCTTCTGGGCCTTCATCGACAGGTACTCGCCGCTGCCCATCGAGAAGCCCCCGGCCACGAGGCCCGCGAGCCCGGCCAGACGGATGACGTCGTGGCCGGGATTGGCCCCGGCGAAGCCGAGGATCAGTGAGACGTTGGTGACCAGGCCGTCGCTGATCCCGAAGATCGCCGCCCTGAACCAGCCACCCGAGATCTGTCGGTGATGCACCTCGTAGTGTTGGGTCGCCACCGCCCAATCCTAGGGGTCCTTCGCCCATCCAGAGATCGCCAGGTCGAAAGATAGAGTTGCCGAGGAGGTTTTTATGGCGACCGTGGTGCAGAACATCGATGACCTGACGGCGCTGGTGGGCACCCATCTGGGCTACTCGGACTACCACACGCTCACCCAGGAGCAGGTCAACCTCTTCGCCGACGCCACCGGGGACCACCAGTGGATCCATACCGATCCGGTGCGCGCGGCGAAGGGCCCCTTCGGCCAGACCATCGCGCACGGCTACCTCACGCTCTCGCTCTTGCCCGTGCTGCTGCACAGCGTGCTCCAGGTCAGTGGCGTCAAGATGGGCGTGAACTACGGCACCAACAAGGTCCGCTTCACCAGCCCCGTCCTCGTCGGATCACAGATCCGCGCCGGCGCCAGCCTGGCGACGCTCGAGGAGATCGAGGGCGGGGCCCAGGTGGCGCTCGACGTCACCGTCGAGATGAAGGACGCACCCAAGCCCTCGTGCGTAGCCCAAGTGGTCTATCGCTACTACCGCTGAATCCATGGCCGACGAGCTGCCCCAGGGCGAGGAGAAGACCCGTCAGGTGCGGGCCATGTTCGACGCCATCGCGTCGCGCTACGAACTGGTCAACCGATTGATGACCCTCGGCCTCGACCGCCGCTGGCGCCGGCGCTGCGTCGCGGACCTGCGCCTGCCCGACGCGAGCCTGGTGCTCGACGTCGCCGCGGGCACCGGCGACTTCACCCGCGAACTGACGCGCCAGGGCCACCGGGCCGTCGCGACCGACCTCAGCCTGGGCATGCTCGAGGCCGGATCGGCGATGCCCGAACGGGTCCAGGCCGACGCCTCGCGACTCCCCTTCCGCTCGGCCAGCTTCGACGGGATCACCTGCGGGTACGCGCTGCGCAACTTCTCTGACCTGGCCGCGACCTTCGAGGAGATGGCCCGCGTCACCCGTCCCGGAGGACGGCTCTCGCTGCTCGAGGTCGCCGAACCCACCTCCGGGCTCTGGCGAGCCGGCTTTCGCCTCTGGTTCCGCCGGGTCGTGCCCTTCATCGGGTCGATCGTCTCGGACCGCGCGGCCTACCACTACCTGCCGCGCTCGACGGCCTACCTGCCGGCGGCCGAAGAGGTCGTGCGCATGCTCAACCGCTCGGGCTTCAGCGCGGTCAACAACCGGCGGATCATGGGCGGGCTGAGCCAGCAGTTCGTGGCCACGAGGTCGCTGTGAGGTTCGTGCGCGAGCAGATCGAACCGTTGTCGTGGGACCAGCTGCGCACCCTCGGCTCGCGCGACGGCTGGCTCGTCGAGACGGCCGAGGTCCTGCGCAGCGGCTTCGGCGGCGTCGCGTACTCCGTGGCGCTGCGCGGCGGCCTCGATGCGCGCACCGACGCCCTGGCCGCGCTGCGCGCCCTCGACCTGGTGGGCGACGACGGCCCGGCCGGCACCGGCATCGTGGCCTTTGGCACCCTGCCCTTCGATCGCACGGCGCCGGGCCAGCTCGACGTGCCGCGCTACGTCGTCACCCAGGACAAGCAGGGCCGCGCCTGGCGGACCTCGCTCGAGGGCGCCGACCAGTTCGCGACGTTGTTCGAGGGTGAGACGGCGCCCACCCAGGAGACCCAGAGCCTGCGCTCGCTCACCTACCAGCCCACCCCGGACGAGTACGCCCACAACGTCGCGCTCGCGGTCGAGATACTGCGACGCAAGGAGATCGACAAGGTCGTGCTGGCGCGCGCCGTGCTGGGCTCGGTGCCCGACGCGCTCGACGGCGCGGCGATCGCGCAGCGGCTGCGTCGTCGCGAACCGATCTGCACGATCTACAGCCTGCCCACGACCGGCGGCCGTCGCTACGTGGGCGCCAGCCCCGAGTTGCTGCTGCGCCGCGAGGGCGCGACGGTGACCTGCAACCCGCTGGCCGGCACGATCGCGCTGCCGCCCAACGAGGCCCCCGACGACTACCAGCGCTGGCTGCTCGGCAGCACCAAGAACCTGCACGAGCACGGCCTGCTGGTCGACGACCTCGTAAGCCAGTTGTCGATGAGTTACGACGACATCCGGGCCGACCCCAACCCCACCATCGTGACCTTTCGCACCGTGGCCCACCTGGGTACCTGGGTCACCGGGCGCTGCAGCGACGCCGACGCCGCCCCCGACGCGCTCGAACTGCTGCGCCAACTGCACCCGACCGCGGCCGTCGGCGGCATCCCGCGCAACGAGGCCTACGAGCTCATCGTCCGCCTCGAGCAGCACGACCGGGGCCACTACGCCGGACCGGTCGGGTGGATCGACGCGCAGGGCGACGGCGAATGGTGGATCGGCATCCGCGGCGTCATTATCAGGTCCACGCAGTTCGAGGCGTGGGCCGGGGCGGGCATCGTGAGCGAGTCCGACCCCATCGCCGAACGCCAGGAGACCAAGGACAAGCTGGCCGTGGTCCTCTCGTCGGTCCTGGTGGACCCGGTCTAGACCTCGACGGGGTGACGCCGGAAGGGCCGCTCCAGCGACCACTTGGTCACCAGCCAGAGCGCCTCGAAGATGATCGAGCCCGACATCTTGGACTCGCCGCGTTTGCGGTCGGAGAAGGAGATCGGCACCTCGACGATGGAGGCGCCCCCGCGCCGGGCCCGGTGGGTCATCTCGATCTGGAAGCCGTAACCTTCGGCGTTGACCGTCTGGTAGTCGATCTTCTCGAGGGCGCTGCGCGAGTAGACCCGGTAGCCGGCGGTCGAGTCGGCGACGTGCAGACCGAGCATCAACGAGGCGTACTCGTTGCCCCCGCGCGACAGCAGCCTTCGTGACAGCGACCACCGGGGTATCGAGCCGCCCTGGACGTAGCGAGAGCCGATGACCACCTCGTGCGTGGACGCGGCGACCAACAGCGACGGCAGGGCCCGCGGGTCGTGGCTGAAGTCGCAGTCGATCTCGACGAAGTGGTCGTAGTCGCGCTCGAGGCCCCAGGTGAAGCCGGCCCGGTAGGCCACCCCCAGCCCGTTCTTGACCCCGTGGTGCAGCAGGTGGATCTGGCCCAACTGCCCGGCCACTTCCTGGACCTTCGCCGCGGTGCCGTCGGGGCTGTCGTCGTCGACAACCAGCACGTCGACGCTCGGCACCACCTCGCGCAACGCGCGCAGCATCGGTTCGATGTTGAGAATCTCGTTGTAGGTGGGCAGTACCACGAGAGTTCGCACCAGGGAATTCTAACGAGGTCGCCTAGGCTGGGAACTCCGGGTTCCCCGCCCACCCACGAGAAAGTGACACGCTTTAGGAAGCCGTATGTCTGCCGCAGCCGCCAAAAAACGATTCGCGTTGCCGCGCGAAATCCGGATCATCCTGAGCCTGGGCTGCCTCATCTTCGTCGTGGAGTACTTGGTGCTGCCCCAGTTCGGCTCGGCGCGCAAGTCGTTGCACCTGCTCTCGACGCTCAACCCACTGATCGTCGTCGCGGCGGTGCTGTGCGAGGTGGCCGCCATCTACGCCTACGTCGAGCTGACGCGCACCGTGCTCTTCCCCTACGCCCCCGATCGCTACTTCACCTTGCGCGTCGACCTCTCCGGTCTCGCGATCAACCACGTCGTGCCCGGGGGGACGGCCCCGGCGGGGGCGCTCGCCTACCGGTTCTTCAACCAGTACGGCGTGCCCAAGGAGACCAACGCCTTCGGCCTGGCCGCCCAGGGCGCCGGGTCGGCGGTGGTGCTCAACATCATCTTCTGGATGGCGCTGGTGATCTCGATCCCGCTCGACGGCTTCAACCCGGCCTACGGCTTCGCCGCCCTGGCCGGGGTCTTCTTGATGATGGCCTTCTTCGGGACGATCCTCCTGATCACGAGGGGCCAGCGCCACGCCGACAGCTGGCTGCGCGCGATGGCCGCGCGGATCCCGGCGATCAACCCTGACCGGGTCTCGTCCCTGCTCGCGCGCGTCGCGGCCCGCGTCACCCTGTTGATGAACAACCGCCGGGTGCTCTGGTCGGCCTTCACCTGGGCCGCCCTCAACTGGCTGCTCGACGCCGCCTGCCTGTGGGTCTTCCTGGTGGCCTTCGGCCACGTCGTCTCGCCCATCGACCTGCTGGTGGCCTACGGCCTGGCCAACATCCTGGCCGCCATCCCCGTCACGCCGGGCGGCCTCGGCATCATCGAGGGCGTCCTGATCCCGACCCTGGTCGGCTTCGGCGTGCCCCACGCGCCGGCCATCCTCGCGGTCCTCGGTTACCGGCTCATCAACTTCTGGATCCCCATCCCGGTGGGCGGCGCGGCCTACGCCAGCCTGCAGTGGGGCCGGACCCCGGTCGCTACTGCTGGGACACCAGGCGCGAGCGACTCAGCTCCAGACGCTTGAACTCGGCCTGGGCCGAGAAGTCGTTGACCGGCTGGAGCCGACGCCAACGCCGGTCGGTACCGAGCACCCACGTGAAGCGGTCGTCGCTCCAGGTGATCTCGAAGGCCTCGACCAGCTCGGCCTGGAGCCGCGGGTCCTCGATCGGCACCGTGACCTCGACCCGGCGGTCGAGGTTGCGCTCCATCAGGTCGGCCGAACCGATATAGATCGAGAAGCCCTGCTCGTTGGGACGGCCGAAGATGAAGATGCGCGAGTGCTCGAGGAACTCGCCCACCAGGCTGTGCACGGTGATGTTCTCCGAGAGACCGGCGACCCCGGGGCGTAGACAGCACAGCGTACGGACCTCCAGGCGGATCTCCACGCCGGCCGCGCTCGCCTCGTAGAGGGCGTCGATCACGGTCGGGTCGGTCAGCCCGTTCACCTTGATCGAGATCTTGCCCAACGGGCCGAGGTCGCGCTGTCCGTTGATGAGCTCCACGATGCGCCCGCGGGTCATGGTAGGGCTGACGATCACCTTGGAGTAGTTGCTGTGGCGCGCGAAGCCGGTGAGGAAGTTGAACAGCTCGCCGATGTCGTGGGTGATCTCGGGATCACAGGTCAACAGGCCGAAGTCCTCGTAGTTTCGCGCCGTCTTGTCGTTGTAGTTGCCCGTGGCGATATGGACGTAGCGCGTCGTGCTCTCGCCCTCGTTGCGAACCACCAGGGCGGTCTTAGAGTGGGTCTTGAAGCCCACGATGCCGTAGACCACGTGGACCCCGGCGTCCTCGAGGGTCTTGGCCCACTCGATGTTGGTCGCCTCGTCGAATCGAGCCTTGAGTTCCACGAGCGCGACGACCTGTTTGCCGTGCTCGACCGCGCGGATCAGCGATCCCACGACCGGTGAGTCGCCCGACGTGCGGTAGAGGGTCTGCTTGATGCCGACCACCTTGGGGTCGTCGGCCGCCTGGGCGATGAAGCGCTCGACGGAGTCGGTGAAGGACTCGTAGGGGTGGTGCAGCAGTATGTCGGCCTCGCGGATGGCGGCGAAGATGTCGCCGACGTGATCGCCCTCGAGCAGGCGCTTGGGCGTGACCGGCGACCAGCCCTCCCCCTTGAGGTCGGGCCGGTCGATGGCGTACAGGCTCCACAGGTCGTGCAGGCCGAGCGGGGCGTCGGTGACGTAGAGGTTCGACGGGTCGAGCTTGAACTGCTCGACGAGCAGGTCCAGGAAATCTTTGGACATGCCGCTCTGGATCTCGACGCGCAGGGCCTCGCCGAAGCGGCGCCGACGCAGCTCAACCTCGAGCGCGACCAGCAGGTCGTCGGCCTCGTCCTCGTCGAGTGCGAGGTCGGCGTTGCGCGTCACGCGAAAGAGGTCGGACTGGAAGATCGTCATACCCGGGAAGAGTTGACCCAGGTTGGCCATCACCAGGTCCTCGAGCAGGCACCAGCGGTTCTCGCTGGCCTGCAGGAAGCGAGGCAGCGAATTGGGCACCTTGACCCGGGCGCTGCGCTCCTCGCCCGTGGTGCCGTCGAGCACGGTGACGGCGATGTTGAGTGACAGGTTCGAGATCATCGGGAAGGGGTGGCCGGGATCGACGGCCAGGGGCGTCAGCACCGGGTAGACGTGGTCGTTGAAGTACGTCGTCAGACGGCCCTGCTCCTCGGCGTCCAGTTCGGCGAAGCGCACCACCGCGATGCCGGCCTCGGCCAGTTGGGGCAGCAGTTCGTCCAGCACCAGACGGTCCTGGCGTTCGACGAGCGAGAGGACCCGCTCGCGGATCGCGACCAGTTGCTGGCGCGGACGGACGCCGTCGACGGATGGGGTCTGCACCCCGGCCGCGACCTTGTCCTCGAGGCTCACGACGCGTACCTGGAAGAATTCGTCGACCATGTCGGCGAAGATCGCGACGAACTTGAAACGCTCGAGCAGCGGCAGTCGGTCGTCCTCGCCGAGGTCGAGCAGGCGCGAGCCGAACTCCAAACGCGACAACTCGCGACTGGAGAACCGCTCCGGTCCGAACGAGAGGAGATCTAGGGCCACGGCGCCGACTCTTTCCAATTCAGTGAAGTACTTCCCACCATGCTACGGGTACTGTTGGTTCGTGGCGAAAGAGGCGGGTCTGAAGCAGCGCCGGGCCGAGCGCCTGGCGCAGCGCACTCCCTCGCCGGGACGGTCGGCCGAACTGGTCCTGATGGTGCTGGCCTGGCTCATCACGACCGCCTTTTACGTGCTCGCCACACTGGGCGCGCAGAACCACATCCCCCAGAACCTGTGGATCTTCCTCACGTTCATCGTCGCCATCTCGCTCGCGATGCACGTGGCGATCCGGGTGTTCGCCCCGCGGGCCTCGCAGATCCTGTTGCCGGTCGCCACGTTGCTCAACGGGATCGGCTACGTGGAGATCGCGCGCTGGGACCCCGCCCTGGCCAAGGACCAGGCCCTGTGGTTCCTGATCAGCGCGGCCGCGGTCGTGGGGGTCCTGATCACCGTGCGCCACGTGCGCGACCTCGACCGCTACCGCTACATGACCCTCAGCTGCGCGATCCTGCTCCTGTTGCTACCGCTCGTTCCCCACGTCGGCGAGACGATCGGCGGGGCGCGGCTCTGGGTGCACTTCGGCCCCCTCTCCTTCCAGCCGGTCGAACTGGCCAAGATCCTGCTGGCCTTCTTCTTCGCCTCCTACTTCGCCGCCAACCGCGTGCTGCTGTCGACTCCGACCCAACGCATCGGTCGGCGCCTCATCGTGCCGCCGCGCACCCTGTTGCCGATCCTCGTCGCCTGGGGCTGCGCCCTGGCGATCCTCGGTGCCGAGAACGACATCGGATTCGCGATGCTGCTCTTCGCCCTGTTCATCTCGCTGCTGTGGGTGACGACCGGACTCAAGACCTACGTCGTGCTCGGCATGGGCCTGTTCGTCGGCGGGGCGGCCGTCGCGGCCAACTACTTCACCCAGGTCCACTTCCGCATCAGCGACTGGCTCAACCCCTGGACGGCCCAGCACATGGCCATCTCCTACCAGATCGCCTACGGCTGGTTCTCCCTCGCGGCCGGCGGCGTCATCGGCACCGGCCTCGGGCTCGGCCAGTCGGGCACCATCCCCGAGCTGACCTCGGACATGATCTTCGCGGCCGTCGGCGAGGAGCTCGGCTTCATCGGGATCATCCTGGTGCTCTGCCTCTTCGTGGCCTTCGTGGGCGAGGGCTTTCGCATCGCCCAACGGGCCCACTCGGACTTCGTGCGCCTGGCCGCGGTCGCGCTCACCGCGATCGTCGGGTTCCAGGCCTTCTTCATCATGGCCGGGGTCCTGCGGATCCTGCCCTTCACCGGCATGGTCTTGCCGTTCGTCGCCTACGGCGGCAGCTCGCTCTTCGCCAACTACATCATCGTCGCGGTGCTGCTGCGCATCTCGGACGAGAACAACTCCGAACTACGCGGCGGCGAGATCCAGACGATTCAGTTCTCGTAGGTGTAGAAGTCGTCGAGCACCGTCTCAGCGCACAGTATCGGCGCGGCCACCGCCTGGCGCACGCAGAGGATCAGGCCGTCGCTGGTGCGACAGTCGAAGGTCTCGCGTCCGTGGGCCGTCATGAGGTCGAGCTCGGAGTAGAAGAGGCCGTTCTCGTGGCGCACGATGCGCAGCGCGATGATGTCGGCCTTTAGGTACGCGATGATCGAGCTGGTCAACTCGTGCGTGCTCGGGCGCGCCCCGACCGCACCGACCAGGGCTGCGTGCAGGGCCTGGGCCTCGGGCAGGGCCACCGAGATCGAGACGTTGCGATAGGGCGAGGCCTCCTCCATCAGGTGCACCTGGGGCGAGGGCGTGCCCAGGTCGAAGCGGACCGATCCGACGGTCATCACCGTGTACGCGGCGCCGTTAGACGCAGTCTCGGGCGAATCGCTCGGGGGTCCGCCCACCTCGCCGTCGGGTGGGGCCGGGGACTCGTCCATCGTGCACAGGCTACTTATCGCTGACGCGAGACCGAAAGCACGGCGCCGCCCGCGCAGAAGAAGACCAGGGCGGCCGAGCCGCCGTAACTGAGTATGGGCAGGGGGATCCCGGTGACCGGCATGATGCCCATGGTCATGCCGATGTTCTCGAAGCAGCTGAAGGCGAAGAAGATGAAGATCCCCACGCACAGAAGGCGGCCCATCGGATCCTTGGCGGTGCGCCCGATGCGGAACATCCGCAGTCCGATGAAGGCCAGCAGCAGGATGATGAGCGAGGAGCCAATGAAGCCCAGCTGCTCGCCGATGGCGGTGAAGATGTAGTCGGTGTACTGCTCGGGCACGTAGCCGAGGTTCGTCAGCATGCCGTGAAAGAGCCCCGAGCCGTGCAGCCCACCGGCCCCGATGGCGCTCTTGGCGTTGTTGATGTCGTAGATGAGCCCCTGCAGCTTGGGGTTGGTCGAGGTGGGATTGAAGAAGGTGAGCAGGCGATCGATCTGGTACTTGTGCAACAGGTCGAGGTAGACCGACGCGACCAGGCCCACCGAACCGAGCACCGCCAGCAGGGTCATGAAGCGTGAGGGCACGCCGGCGATCACCAACAGGGCGGCGACGGTGATGACGACGATCGCCGCGGTGCCGAAGTCGGGCTGGGCGAAGATCAAGACGAGCGGCGTCGCGCCCATCACCAACAGGCGCATGACGTCGTACATCGTCAGACCTTCGGGCCGTCGCTGGCAGTAGGTGGCGAAGGCCAGGATCAGGATGAGCACCGCGAACTCGCTCGGCTGGATCTCGATGAACTTGAGGTTGTACCAACGCTGGGCCCCGAGCGCACTCTGGCCCACGACGAACACGCCGACTAGGGAGAGCAGAGAGATCACGTAGAGCGGCGTCGCCGCGACCTCGAAGCGCCGGTAGTCGAAGCGCGAGATGAGGTACATCGCGACGATCCCGATGAGGACGTAGAGGGCCTGGCGCTCGACGAAGTAGTGGGGATTCTCGCCGAGGTTCAGGAGGTTCTGGCGCGTCGCGCTGTAGATCATGATGACGCTGACGGCCCCGAGCGCCACCAGCGCCGCCGCGAGACTCACGTCGAAGGAGTCGCGGGTGCGAAGCCGCTCCGTAATCGTGCTCAGCGTGTCGGTCACGTAATCACCTCGAGCAGCGCGGCGCCCTCAATCGGCACGCCCCACCACCACTGCATCTGCAGCGCCGCCTGGTAGGCCAGCATCCCCAGCCCGTTCGCCGTGCGGCATCCTGCCTCGCCATACAGGCTACGCCATGGGGTGAGCGGCGGGTCGTAGGCGATGTCGATGGCAATGGTGGCCTCGCTCGTTCCCGGCAGCCGTTGCGCCCCGTCGCGCGACGGGGCCGGGATCGTGTTGACGACGAGGTCGATTCTGCCGTCGTCGAGTTGGTCGCGGACATTCGTGTAGCGACCGGTGATCTCGTGCACGCGCGTGGGCGTGCGACCGAGCACACTGACGCTCCCGACACCGCACGCGACGAGGGCGTCGACGATCTCACCGGCCGCTCCCCCGCTGCCGAGCACGACGGCCCGTTGTCCCTCGCAGGAGAAGCCGAACTGGTCGCGCAGGGCGTCGAGCAGTCCGGCGCCGTCGGTGCAGGCGCCGAGCAGGCGCCCGTCACGCACGAGCAGAGAATTGACCACGCCAATACGCGACGCCACCTCGTCGAGCGAATCGCAGAGTCTCGCGGCGACGGGCTTGAGCGGCATGGTCACCGACAGCGCGTCGAATCGGCGGCCCATCATCTCTCGTAGCGCCGCGACGTCGTGCTGACCGAGCTCGACACGCTCGGACGTGCCCTCGAGCCGCGCCAAAGCGAGACCGGCCTCGTGCAGGCGCGGTGAGAGCGAGTGGGCGATCGGCGAACCGACGACGCCGAGACGCCAGGTCACGCCAGGCCCCGCTTGCGCGCCAGGGCCTCGTTGGCCAGCTGCTGGGCGAACGTCGTGGCGAAGGCCTCCCGGCCGTCCTTGTTGATCAGCGTGAAGTAGAGCCACGGACCCTGCGGCGGGTGCAGCACGGCGTCGAGGGAGAACTTCGACACCGTGCAGATCGGCGTGGGCGTCAGGCCGACGTTGAGGTACGTGTTGTAGGGCTCTTGGGTCTGCAGCATCAACGGCGTGACCGTACCGCCGTCACGGTGCAGGTAGTAGAGCACGGTCGCGTCCATCTGCAGCGGCCCGCCGCGGGCCAGGCGGTTGTAGATGACCCGCGCGACGTCGGGCATGTTCACCGGGTAGTAGCCCTCCTTCTCCACGATCGAGGCCGCGGTGAGGAGCTGGTAGGCGTCGAGGCCGTCGACCCTCGTGGTGGGCGTCAGTCCGAGGCGCGTGGCCTGCGCGTCGAACCTCGTGACCATCTTCTTCGCCAGCGTCATCGCCGACTCGCCCGGCGCCAGGGTGTAGCTGCCGGGACCGATCAGCCCCTCGAGGGAGCCGTTGGGGTGGTAGGGGCTCTGGCTCGCGAGCGCGGTCGCGGCGGCGTTGAAGCGGTTGGCGAACGTGGTGCCGGCGTCCGAGGCGACGGCGTTGGCCACCTCGCGCAGCGTCAACCCGGGCGAGACGTCGATCACGCTGACGTTGGGGGCGTTGCCGAAGATCGACTTCACCTCGGCGAAGGAGGAGTTACGGCGGATCTGGTACGAGCCGGCCGTGAGCGACAGGCCGCCCAGGACCGCGGTGTCGAGTCGCAAGGCGAAGGCCGACCCGATGACCCCCGTGGACTCGAGGTCGCCGGCCAGGGTCGAGAGTGATTCGCCCGGCTGGACGCTCACGATGACCTCGCGTCCGGGACCGGTCAGGGGATGGACCTGCCACGCGAACCAGAGGCCCGCGGCCACCACGAGCGCCACCAGCGCACCAATGATCCGCCCGAGGGGCCTAGTCGGCAGAAAGCGCATCTAAATAGTGTTGCAGCATGATCACCGCGGCCGCGCTGTCCACGTGAGCCCGTTGATTCTTGGCGTTCATGCCCGCCCCACTCAAGGACCGCTGTGCCTCCACGGTCGTCAGTCGTTCGTCCCACTGGATCACCGTGGCGTGGTGTACCCGGTCCTGCACCGCGCGGAAGAGCTCGTCGGCCTGGTCGGTGCTGGACGTCTCGTCGCCGGCCAGCGACAGTGGACGTCCCACCACGATCAGACCGACCGCCTCGTCCTCGACCAGCTGGGCGATCTTGCCCATCAGCGACTCGTTCACGTCGAGGGCCGGGCGGGGAAAGGCCATGGTCTGGTCGGAGTCGGTGATGGCGATGCCGCAGCGCCGGCTGCCGGGGTCGATGGCGAGGATGCGCGCCACGTCGACCTACAACCGACTCGCCGCGGCGAGCACGCGGTCGATACCTGATACGTCGCGGCCCCCGGCCAGCGCGACGCGGGCCGAACCGCCACCACCGCCGCCCACCAGGGCCGCCAACTCCTTGACGGCGCTCGTAGCGTCGAGTGACTCGTCCGACGCCACCACCAAGGCCACCTTGTCGTCGACGGCGCCGACCAAGACGACGGCGCGACGGCCGCGGTGCTGGAGGTCCTGGGCCAGGGTGCGCAGCGCCTCGCCGGGGTAGCCGTCGACCTGGGCGACGAGCAGGTCGCCGCTGCTCTCGCGGTCGAGCCGCTCGGCGACGCTCGACAGCTGCGACTGGCGCAACGAGGCTAGTTCGCGTTCGACGTCGCGCGAACGTTCGACGAGCCGTTCCAGCGACGGCACGACGTCGTCGAGCGAGGTCTTGAGGATGGCCGCGACCGAACCGAGCGCGCCCTCCATCTCGTGGCTGCGCCGGTAGGCCGCGAGGGCGCTGACGGCTTCGATGCGGCGGGTGTTCGCGCCGATCGAGGACTCGCTGACCAGTTGGATCTGCCCGATGTCGCCGAGGCGGTCCACGTGGGTACCGCCGCAGAACTCCAGGCTGTGCGACCCGGCGCGCACCACGCGCACCCGATCGCCGTACTTGTCGCCGAAGAAAGCGACCGCGCCCATCTTCTGGGCCTCCTGCTTGGTGGTCTGGATGGTCTCCACGGCCTCGTTGGCCACCACGTCTTGGTTGACGATCGTGAGGATCTCGTTCTCCTCCTCGCCCGTCAGCCCCGAGCCGTGCGAGAAGTCGAAGCGCAGGCGGTCGGGTCCCACGAACGAGCCCTGCTGGCGCACGTGGTCACCGAGCACCGTGCGCAGTCCCGAGTGCAGCAGATGGGTAGCGGTGTGGTTGCGCCGCGTCGCCTCGCGGCGCACGGGGTCGATCGTGGCGACGGCCACCTGGCCCGGCACAATGTCGCCGCTAACGCGTCCCAGGTGCGCGACGAGCCCTCCGGCGACGTTCTGGGTGTCGCCCACGTCGAATCGGCCCGTCTCGGTAACGACGGCGCCGATGTCGCCGACCTGCCCGCCGGACTCGGCGAAGAAGGGCGTCGAGTCGAGGAACAGCTCACTGTGACCGTCGGCCCCCTTCAAGACCGCGACGACCGTCGTCTCGATGCTGTAGCGGCTGATGTCGCGGCCCACGAACTCGGTCGCCCCGTGGCGCTCGATCAGCTCTCGGTACTGGGCGTCGTCGGCGACGTGCAGGGTCTTGGCGGCCGAACGGGCCCGTTCGCGCTGCTCGCGCATCGCCGCGTCGAAACCTTCGCGGTCCACTCGAAGATCCGATTCGACAAGGATCTCCTCGGTCAGTTCGATGGGGAAGCCATGGGTGTCGTGCAGTTTGAAGGCAAGGTCTCCGGGGAAGACCGTTCGCTTGACCCGCAAGACTTCATCACGTTCCTCCTCGAGTAGCGCGAGGCCGGTGCGCAGCGTGCGCGCGAAGCCGGCCTCCTCGCGTTCGAGCACCTCGACGATGAGGTCGCGGTCCTTCACGAGCACGGGATAGGCGCCGCCCATCTTCTCGATGGTGGCGTCGACCAGTGACGCGGCCAGGGGCGCCTCGGACCCGGCGCGACGGGCGGCGAGGATGGCGCGACGGATGATGCGCCGCAGCACGTACCCTCGACCCTCGTTCGAGGGCAGCACCCCGTCCGAGACCAGCATGGTCATGGCCCGCCCGTGCTCGGCGATGCGCCGGATCGCGACGTCGGTCGCCTCGTCGCGACCGAGCGGCGCCTTGATCGCCCTCGACGCCGTCTCGAGCAGCGGCGTGAAGAGGTCGGTGGCGAAGACCGACTCGACGCCGTTGAGGATCGACAGCACCCGCTCGAATCCGGCGCCGGTGTCGATGTTCTTCTTGGGCAGTTCGGTCATCGAACCCTCGGGCCCCTTCTCGAACTGCATGAAGACCAGGTTCCAGAACTCGATGAACCGGTCCTCGCCCCCGTGGGCCGGGCCACCGTCGGCGCCGAAGCTCGGACCCTTGTCGAAGAAGATCTCCGAGCACGGACCGCACGGGCCCGTCTCGCCCATGCCCCAGAAGTTGTCCTCGCCGAGGCGCTGGATGCGCTCGGGACGCACCCCGATCAGGTCGCGCCATAGCTCTTCGGCCTGGTCATCGGTGGTGTGCACCGTCACCCAGAGCCGTTCGGGGTCCAGGCCGAAGCCTTCGGTCACCAGCCCCCAGGCGTAACGGACGGCACCCTCCTTGAAGTAGTCGCCGAAGGAGAAGTTGCCCATCATCTCGAAGAAGGTCAGGTGGCGCTGGGTCGTGCCGATGATGTCGATGTCGGCCGCGCGAAAGCACTTCTGCACCGAGACCGCGCGCCTGTAGGGCGAGACCTCCTCTTCGGTGAAGTAGGGCTTGAAGGGCACCATGCCCGCGACGGTGAACAACAGGGAGGGGTCGTGCGGGATCAGGCTGGCCGAGGGCACGACGGTGTGGTCGTTCGCGGCGAAGTAGTCGAGAAAAATCGAACGTAACTGGGCCGCTTCCACCCGTTTACTCTACCGAAGAGTCGTGGTCCCCCGGCTGTTCGTCGACCGTGCGAGCGCGCCACTGTTCGACGATTCCCGCTTCGGCGCCGTGGTCCGAGGGCTCGAAGAAGACGGACCCGCGCAGCGCGTCGGGCAGGTACTGCTGGCGCACCCAGCCCCCCTCGTGGTCGTGCGGGTAGTCGTAGCCCACCCCGAAGCCCTGCTCGCTCGCGCCGCGGTAGTTCGAACCGCGCAGGTGATCGGGCACGTCGACGAGGCCGCTCTCCTTCACCGCGCTCGTCGCCGCGCCCAGCGCGCGCGTCACCGAGTTGCTCTTGGGCAACAGGGCGAGCGTCAGCGTCGCGTGCGCCAGCGTGAGGCGCGCCTCGGGCAGTCCCACGAACTCGACGGCCCGCGCCGCCGACTCCGCGACCAGCAGCCCCATCGGGTCGGCGAGGCCGACGTCCTCGCTCGCGAGGATGACGAGCCGTCGCGCGAGGAAGCGTGGGCTCTCGCCGCTCTCGAGCAGGGTCACCAGCCAGTAGAGCGCCCCGTCGGGGTCCGAGCCACGCACCGACTTGATCAGGGCGCTGATCTGGTCGTAGTGGCTGTCGCGCGACTGGTGGTAGAGGCGTCCGTCGCGGGCCTGGGTCACGTGAACGAGCTGCACCGCCGCGTCGGGGCCGTGGCTCGCGCGCGCCAGGACGATGGCCGTGTCGAGCGTCGTGAGGGCGGCGCGCGCGTCGCCGTCGGCCGACGAGGTGATCGCGTCGCGCGCGTCGTCGGCCACGCGGGCCTTGCGCAGTGCGATGCCCCGCTCGACCAGGACGTCGAGGTCGTCGCCCGTCAGGGCGTGCAGGCGCCAGAGCGTGCAGCGGCTCATCAGGGCGGCGTTC
Organism: Acidimicrobiales bacterium; assembly: GCA_050010495.1. Lineage (GTDB taxonomy): Bacteria > Actinomycetota > Acidimicrobiia > Acidimicrobiales > RAAP-2 > RAAP-2. Next base: position 9,545 of record JBEKKW010000005.1, on the reverse strand, counting down.
ACTTCGAAGTAGGGGTTCTCGGTCGTCGCGCCGATCAGCACGATGGCGCCCGTCTCGGTCGCCGGCAGCAGCAGGTCCTGCTGGGACTTGTTGAAGCGATGGACCTCGTCGATGAACAACACGGTGCGCTGGTTGTGCTCGCCCAGGCGATCGCTGGCGCGCGCGAGCGCCTCGCGCACGTCGCGCACTCCCCCGCTCACGGCCGAGAGGCTCTCGCTGACGTACCCGGCCGAAGCGGCCATGATGCGCGCCAGCGTCGTCTTGCCCGTGCCGGCCGGACCCCACAGGATCATCGAGGTCAGTTGCTTGACCTCGACGAAGCGACGCAGCGGCCCGTCCGGCCCCACGAGATGGTCCTGGCCCACGATCTCATCGAGGGTGCGCGGACGCAGCAGCTCGGCCAGCGGCGCCACGTCGTTTAGGCGCTGGCGCACGGCGTCATCGAAGAGCGACGTGGCTACGCACCCTTGCCCGGCGATAGACGCAGTTCGCGCAGTTGACGCGCACCGATCGACTTGGGTGCGCCGGTCATGAGGTCGGCGCCGGACTGGGTCTTGGGGAAGGCGATGACCTCGCGGATGTTCTCCTCGCCGGCGAAGATCGCGGTCAGGCGGTCGATGCCGAAGGCGAAGCCGGCGTGCGGCGGCGCCCCGTACCTAAAGGCCCCGAGCAGGAAGCCGAAGCGGCTCTCGGCCTCCTCGTCGCTGATGCCCAGCGCGCTGAAGACCCGCGACTGGATGTCGGCGCGATGGATACGGACCGAGCCGCTGCCGAGCTCCCAGCCGTTGAGCACCAGGTCGTAGGCCTGGGAGCGGACCCGGAGGGGATCGGACTCGAGCAGGTCGATGTCGTCGAGGTGGGGCATCGTGAAGGGGTGGTGGGCCGCCATCGGGTTGCCCTCCTCGTCGAGGCCCTCGAACATCGGGAACTCCGTCACCCAGACGTAGTGGTGAGGGCCCTCGCCCACCGGGGAGGCCCCCAGGGTCAGTCGCAGCGCCCCGAGCACCTTGCAGGCCGTCTCGTACTCGTCCGCGACGCAGAAGACCATGTCGCCCACCTGCGCGCCGTCGAGAGTCTGCAGCGCCAGCGACTCCGGATCGCTCAAGAAGCGCGCCAGCGGCGACTCGAGCCCCTCCTCGGTGACCCGGAACCAGGCCAGGCCCTTGGCGCCGAGCTCCTTGGCCTGCTCGGTCAGCTCGTCGAGACGGCTGCGCGTCAGTTCGGCGCCGCCGGGCAGGCGCAGCGCCTTGACGACTGGGGCGGCGAAGGCCTTGACCTCGGTCGAGATGAAGGTCTCGGAGAGGTCCTGCAGGGTCATGGCGAAGCGTAGGTCGGGCTTGTCGGTGCCGTAGAGGTCGAGGGCCCGGGCCCAGGTCATCGACTCGATGGGGCCCGGTCGCACGCCGGTAGCGGCCTCGGCGGCGTCGAGCACGGCGCGAGAGACGAAGGCCATGATGTCGTCCTGGGTGACGAAACTCGCCTCCATGTCCAGCTGGGTGAACTCGAACTGGCGGTCGGCGCGCAGGTCCTCGTCGCGCAGGCAGCGCGCGATCTGGTAGTAGCGGTCGAAGCCACCGACCATCAGCAACTGCTTGGCGATCTGGGGGCTCTGGGGCAGGACGTAGAACTCGCCGGGGTGCAGCCTCGAGGGGACCACGAACTCGCGCGCGCCCTCGGGCGTGGGCGCCCAGAGCAGTGGCGTCTCCACCTCGCAGAAGCCCTGCTCGTCCATGGCCGCGCGCAGGGCCCGGTTGACGACGGCGCGCAGGCGAAGGTTGCGCTGCATGGTGTCACGGCGAAGGTCGAGGAAACGGTGGCGCAGTCGGACCTGTTCGTCGATGTCGATGCGGTCGTCGAGCTGGAAGGGCGGCGCCTCGGCGCTCGCCAGGACCTGCACGGTGCAGTCGCTCAGCTCCACCTCGCCCGTCGCGAGGCGGTCGTTGACGGTGCCCTCGGGCCGGTGCGAGACGGTGCCGGTGACGCGCACGACGTACTCGCTGCGCGCGTCGACCGAGCCGTCGACCACGACCTGGAGGACGCCCGAGCGGTCACGCACGTCGAGGAAGGCCAGGTGCTCACCGTGCTCGCGACGCTTGGCCACCCAGCCGCAGACCGTCACGACGCGACCGATCATCGAGGTGTCGACCGAGGCGCACAGCAGGTCGCGCAGGCTCGTTCCTTCGTACTCGTGGGGCATGGTCATGGCCTCTTCAGCAGTTCAGCGACCGCGACGGCGACCGCGCCGCGCGACACCGTGGTCTGGCCTTCGTCGAGGTCTGCGCGTCGCAGGTCCCTAATCGTAACCTGACCGGAATCTCGCTCCTCGGGACCGACCAGCAGCGCCAGACGGGCGCCCGACTTGTCGGCCACCTTCATCTGGGCCTTCATCGAGCGCCCGTCGTAGGCGCGCCCCACGGCGAAGCCGGCCCGGCGCAACTCGTCGACGAGCGCCGTCGCGACGTCCGCGTCGGTGGTGTCGACGACGAAGAGGTCGAGCGAGCGCTTCACGAGCTCAGTCGCGACACCTTCGGCCGCACGCGCCAGCAGCAGCCGTTCGACGCCGCTACCGAAGCCGATGCCGCTGGTGGGCTGGCCGCCCAACTGCTCGGCCAGCTGGTCGTAGCGACCGCCCCCGCCGATGGCGTTCTGGGCCGCGTCCAGGGCCTGGGACGTGATCTCGAAGGTGGTGCGGTTGTAGTAGTCGAAGCCCCGTACCAGTCGGGGCTCGAGGATGTAGTCGATGCCGAGCGAGGCCAAACCGGCGAGGACCCGGTCGAAGTGACGGCGGCAGTCGTCGCAGATGTGGTCGATCAGCATGGGGCCGGCCGCCGTCACCGCGATGCAGGCCCCGTTCTTGCAGTCGAGCACCCGCAGGGGGTTCTCGCGCCAGTGGCGGCGGTGCTCGTCGCACAGCTCACCCTCGTGGGCCTCTACGTACGCGCGCAGCAGTTCGACGTAGGCGGCGCGGCACTCGTCGTGGCCCATCGAATTCACGAGCAGGGTGATACGGGTGAGACCGATGGCCCGGTAGAAACGCCAGGCCAACGAGATGACCTCGACGTCCACGGCCGGATCGTCGGTGCCGAGGACCTCGACGTCGAGTTGGTGGTGCTGGCGATAGCGACCGGCCTGGGGCCGCTCGTAGCGGAAGATCTGACCGAACCACCACACCTTCCAGGGCGTGGTCGGGCGGTGCTGGACGAAGGCGCGCACGATGCCGGCCGTCGCCTCGGGGCGTAGCGCCATGGTCCGCTCGCCGCGGTCCGTGAAGACGTACATCTCCTTCTTGGTGACGTCGCTCTGCTCGCCGATGCCGCGGTTGTAGACGCCGACGTCCTCGAAGACCGGCGTCACCAGCAGCGAGAAGCCGTAGCGGTAGGCCATCTCGGCGAAGGTCGCGACCAGCCCCTCCCAGTCGCGCGACTCGGGCGCGAGCACGTCGTGCGTGCCCGTGGGGGCCTTCAACGTCGGTGACGGATCGCTCAAGAGGACTTATTCTGTCCGGGCAGCTGGCGAAAGGCGTCGAAGACGCCGTCGACGCCCTTCAATGCGGTGAGCAGGCTGTTGAGGTGCGCCGGGTCGGCCAGTTCGACGTCGAAGATCATGCGCACGATGCGCGATCCCGAGGTGACCGTCGAGCTGGACATGATGTTGAGGTGGTACTCGGCGACCACCTTCGAGACGTCGAGCAGCAGCCGCGAACGGTCGAAGGCCATGATCTCGAGCACCGCCCGGTACTGGCCGCCGCCGGTGCCGTCCCACTCGACGTCGATGATCCGCTCGCCCAGACGCTGGGCCAGCGCGACGGCGTTGGAGCAGTCGTCACGGTGTATCGAGACGCCGCGGCCCTGGGTGATGAAGCCCATGATGGCGTCGCCGGGCACCGGCGAGCAGCAGCGCGCCAGGTGGATCATCACGTCGTCGAGGCCCTCGACGTAGACGCCGGCCGATCGGCCGGTACGGCTCGTGCGCGGCATCTTGGTGACCGTGGTCGGCAGTTGCTCGGCCTCGCCGCCGTGCAGTTCGCGGTCGAGGCGCTGCACGACCGCCAGGGCCGAGATCTGGCCGCTGTCGATGGCGATGAACAGAGCGTCGAGGTCGTCGAGGTTGAGCGCGGTCACCACGGCCTCGAGCGCGCTCGAGGCCAGCGACGTCGCGATGGGCAGCCCCTCACGACGCAGCGCCTTGGTCAGTTCCTCGCGCCCGCCCTCGATGGCGTCGTCGCGACGCTCGCGCTGGAACCACTGGCGGATCTTGGACTTGGCCCGCGAGGACTTGGCCAGCGTCAGCCAGTCCCGCGACGGGCCGGCCGACTGGTTCTTCGACGTCACGACCTCGACGACGTCGGCCGAGTGCAGCGTCGTGTCCAGGGGCACCAGACGGCCGTTGACCTTGGCCCCGACGCAGTGGTGGCCGACCTCGGTGTGCACGGCGTAGGCGAAGTCGATCGGCGTGGCACCCTCGATCAGCGCGATCACCCGTCCCTTGGGCGTGAAGACGTAGACCTCGTCGTGTCCGAGGTCGAGCTTGAGGGCCTCTAGGAACGCGATCGGGTCGTGCTCCTCCTCGCCCACGTCGGCCAGGCGCTGCATCCAGGCGATGTCCTTGTTGGAGGCGCCCTCCTTGTAACCCCAGTGCGCGGCGATGCCGAACTCGGCGCGCCGGTGCATCTCCTGGGTGCGCACCTGGACCTCGACCGACTTGCCCTTGGGCCCGATGACCGTGGTGTGCAGCGACTGGTAGAGGTTGAACTTGGGCGAGTTGATGTAGTCCTTGAAGCGGCCCGACACCGGCGACCACAGGGCGTGGATCGCGCCGAGCACGGCCCAGCAGTCGCGCTCCTCCTCGACCACCACGCGCAGGCCCACCAGGTCGAAGATCTCGTCGAACTCCTTGCCGCCCACGACCATCTTCTCGTAGATGCTCCAGAAGTGCTTGGGCCGACCGCGCACGTCGGCCTTGATGGCGAAACTGTCGAGCTTGGCGACGAGGGTAGACATCACCTCGCCGACGTACTCCTCGCGCTCGGGGGCGCGCGCAGCGACCATCTGCTCGATCTCGGCGTACTGCTTGGGGTGCAACGTCGCGAAGCTCAGGTCCTCGAGCTGCCACTTGACCTGCTGGACCCCGAGGCGGTGCGCCAGGGGCGAGTAGACGTCGAGGGTCTCCTGGGCGATGGCCCGCTGCCGGGCCATGGGCATGACCGAGATCGTGCGCATGTTGTGCAGCCGGTCGGCCAGCTTGATCAACAGAACGCGCCAGTCGTGGGCCATGGCGATGAACATCTTGCGGATCGTGGCGGCCTGTTGGGCCTCCTTGGAGTCGAACTCCAGACGGTCGAGCTTGGTGACGCCGTCGACGACCGCGGCCACCTGGTCGCCGAACTCCTTGATCAGCCACTTGGTCGTGATCCCGGTGTCCTCGACCGCGTCGTGCAGCAGGGCCGCCGCGATGGTCGGCTCGTCGAGGCCCAGGTCGGCCACGATCCCGGCCACGGCGATGGGGTGGGTGACGTAGGGCTCGCCGGTGCGACGCAGTTGGCCCTCGTGGGCGTTGATCGCGGCCAGGCCGGCGCGGCGGATCAGTTCGACGTCGCCGTCGACGTGATGCTCGTTGAAATGCGCGATCAGCCGCTCGATGGAACTGGCCAGCTCGCTGTCGGCTGACGATCGCGACGTGACGCTAACCATAAGGTCAGCCTACCGGTCGACTACCTGCGCTTCTGCTTACGCGCGCGCGCGACGACGCCCTTCGAGGCGCCCGGTTGCGTCGAGCGCACGGCCCGCTGGGCCCCCTCGCTGCCGAGGCGCGCGGCCGCGGCCGGGCTCAACGTGCGCCGGTCGGACTTCGCGTAGACGCGCTCGGCCAGGTCGCGGAACCGGGGCTCGCGCTCCTTCATGATCGCGAGCAGCGGGCTCGCGATGAAGATCGAGGAGTAGGCCCCGCTCAGCAGACCGACCGTGAGGGCCAAACCGTAGCTCTGCAGCGTCGTCGCGCCGAGCACGTAGGCGCCGACGATAAGCACGCTGAACACGGGCAGGATGGCCACCAGCGACGTGTTGATCGAACGGGCCAGGGTCTGGTTCATCGAGAGGTTGACCATCTCGGAGTAGGTGAGGTCGCCCGACTTCAACACCCCGCCGGTGTTGTCGCGCACCCGGTCGAAGACGACCACGGTGTCGTAGAGCGAGTAACCGAGGATGGTCAAGATCGCGATCACCGTGTCCGGGGTGATCTGCAGGCCGAAGAGGGAGTAGACCCCGACCGTCACGAGCAGGTCGTGCACCATGGCGACGAACGCGGCGGCGGCCATCTTCGGTTCGAAGCGCACGCTGATGTAGCTGACGACCGCGATGAAGAAGACGACCAGGGCCTCGATGGCCCGGTTGGTGATCTGCCCGCCCCAGGTGGGGCCGACGCTGCTCGTGGAGACCTGTTCGGGGTTGACGCCGGCCACCTTGGCCATGGCGTTGACGACGTCGTTGGTGATGCTCAGTTGTTGCGCCGCCGAGTCACCGTTGAGGTCGGCCGTGACCTCGTAGGTGTCGCTGCCGAGCTTCTCGATCGAGGGCTGGCTGAGCCCGGCGTGGTCGACGGCGGTGGTGATCGCCGACAGCGAGGTGTTGGGCGCGATCACCTCCCAGGAGCTGCCGCCCTTGAAGTCGATGCCCAGGTTGAAGCCGCGGATGCCCAGCGACGCGATGCCCAGCACGATGATGACGATCGAGATGGAGAACCAGACCTTCTTGCGCCCGACGAAGTCGACCGTCGTGAGGCCCTGGTAGAGGCGACCGAGCCGTCCCGGCCCGTCGGGCGACCTGGTGTCCGTGACGTTACTCATCCGACAACGTTCCCCCCGAGGTCAGTCCGGCCGCCATGGAGAGCATCGAGTTGCTCTGGGAACCGCGCCGTCCGAGCAGGATCACCAGCGGCCGCGTGAAGTACCAGGTGATGGCGATGTCCATGATGGTCGAGATGCCGAGGAAGAAGGCGAAGCCGCGCACGTCGCCCACCGCGATGATGTAGAGCAGGATCGCGGCCAGCAGGCTGACCGTGTCGGCGGCCAGCACGGTGCGCCAGGCCGACCGGAAGCCGCGGTCGACCGAGGAGCGGATCGAGCGGCCGGCCCGGGCCTCGTCCTTTAATCGTTCGAAGTACACGATGTAACTGTCGACCGTGATGCCAATGGACACAATCAATCCGGTGACACCAGCCAAGTCGAAGCTCGGGGCCAGGGCCGTATGGCCGAGCGCGGAGATGATCGCCCACAACAGGGCGGCCGTCGCGGCCAGGCCGAGCAGGATCACGAAGCCCAGCGCGCGGTAGTAGAGGATGGTGTACAGCAGCACGAGGGCGAGGCCCACCAGTCCGGCGCCGAGGCCGGCGACGAGGTCGCCGTGACCGAGCGAGGCCGAGACCGTCTGGGTGGTGAGCGGCACGAGGCGCACCGGCAGCGAGCCGAACTCCATGGCCAGCGCCAGGTTCTTGGCCGACTGCTCGGTGAAGGCGCCGCTGATCTCGCCCTGGCCGTCGAATGAGGTGAAGGCCGCCTGGTCGGGCTGGATCAACGGCGCCGACTGCACGACCCCGTCGAGCTCGATGGCGAGCAGGGCGTGGAAGTTCGCCTTGGCGACGTCGTCCCAGAGCGGGCTGCCGGTCTTGGTCAAGGTGTAGTTGACGACCCACTGGCCAATGGTGCTCTGCTGGGCCACGGCCGAGTGCACCGACTTGCCGGTCAGCTGGGCCGGGCCGAGCACGTAGCGCACGTTCTTGTCCCCGAGCGCCGGCAGCAGCACCATCGACTTGCGGTTGTCGTTCTGGGGCAGGGTCGACTTGATGTCGGCGTAGGCCGGGTCGGCCGCGATGTTGTTGGTCGGGTTACCGGTGCTGGTGTTGACGTCGAGGTTGGCCGCCGTCGTCTCGTACTGGCTCCCGCAGGCCGGCAGCGTCTTCACGACCTTGGCGGCCTTGGCCGCCCCGGTCGTCTCGCAGAGCACCGGGCGAAAGAGCAACTGGGCCGTCTGGCCGACGGCCGCCAGGACCGCGCGGGCGTTCTTCACGCCCGGCACGCTCACCACGACGTTCTTGCCCTGGAGGTTGACCTGCGCGCCCGAGACGCCCAGGCCGTCGACGCGGTTGGTCAGGATGGTCTGGACCTCCTGCATGTCGGCCGTCGAGGCGTGGGTGGCCGGTTTGTAGACGACCGACAGCCCGCCGGCCAGGTCGAGACCCAACTTCGGTCCCCAGCCGAGGGCCAACGTCGTGCCCAGCGAGCCGAAGGCGATGACGAGCACGAGGATGAGACTGACGATCAGCGATCGCCGCGATCCCACCGGTGAGGCCACTACTTATCGCCTTCTTGGGCCTCAGGCTCCTCGTCGGACGTGTCCTTGATGGTGGACTGGTACTTCTTGGCGATGGCCGTGGGGATGAAGTCGAGCTCGGCGCCCGATTGGGTGCGGATGGTCACGAACTCGTCACCCTGGGCGACGACGGTGCCCACCAGGCCGCCGATGGTCTGGGCCATGTCCCCGACCTCCACCTTGCGCTGGTTCTGGCGCTGGGCGTTCATCTTCTTGCGTCGGGGGCGGAAGTAGAAGTAGTACAGGCAGCCGTAGAGGATGATGACGATGAAGAGAAGGTCGAAGTTCCCACTTGATTTGGTCTTGGCGGCAGTGGCCAAAAGCAGAACTGTGGCAGCAATCATGGAAGTTTCCTCCGTCAATGGACAAAGAAACCCTAGTCGCTTTGGCGCATCGGCCTAGACCAGGCCGCCCCCGCGGGGCGTGACCCCCAGGTGCGCGAAGGCCGCCTCGGTGGCGACGCGGCCGCGGGGGGTGCGAATCAACAGCCCCTCGCGCAGCAGATAGGGCTCGTAGGCGTCCTCGATGGTGGCCGCCTCCTCGCCGCACGCGTGGGCCAGCGTCGTCAGTCCGACCGGCTGGTTGGCGAACTGCTCACAGAGCAGGCCCAGGATCCGCCGGTCGATCTTGTCCAGACCCAACTCGTCCACGCCGAACAACTCGAGTGCCTCGACCGCGATCGTCTCGTCGATGGCGGCGTGGCCCGCGACGGCGGCGAAGTCGCGCACCCGGCGAAGGAGCCGGTTGGCGATGCGCGGGGTGCCGCGGCTGCGCCCCGCGATGGCGCGGGCTCCGTCGAGGCTGAGCGTCACGCCAAGCAGCGTCGCCGAGCGTTCGACGATCACCGTCAACTCGGCCGCGTCGTAGAGGTCGAGCTGACCAATGAAGCCGAAGCGGTCGCGCAGCGGCGCCGCGACGAGGCCGGTGCGGGTGGTGGCGCCGACGAGCGTGAAGTTCGGCAGGTCGAGTCGGATCGCGCGCGCCGACGGTCCCCGTCCGATCATCACGTCGACGCGGTGATCCTCCATGGCCGGATAGAGGATCTCCTCCACGGCCCGTGAGAGGCGGTGGATCTCGTCGATGAACAACACGTCGCCGTCGGCCAGGTCGGTCAGCAACGCCGCCAGGTCGCCCGGGCGCGAGAGGACCGGCCCGGACGTGATGCGCAGTCCCGAGCCCATC
>JBEKKW010000004.1:0-70819 GCA_050010495.1 Acidimicrobiales bacterium | reverse complement strand
CGCTCAAGGTGCCGGCCGGCACCCAGTCGGGCACCACGATGCGGGTGCGCGCCCGCGGCGTGCCCGCGAGCGGCAAGAACGGAGCCGGTGACCTGCTCGTCACCATCGAGGTCGCGATACCCAAGAAACTGAACAAGGAACAGCGGGCCCTGGTCGAACGGCTGGCCAGCGCCCTGAACGAAGAGGTCCCGGCGTGAGCGAGTACCCGTTCAGCCAACCGGTCTACGTGATCTCGGTCTTCGCCGAGATCGCCGGGGTCCACCCCCAGACGCTGCGCAACTACGAGCGCAGCGGCCTGCTCAACCCGTTGCGCACGAGCGGCGGGTCGCGCCGCTTCTCCGACGCCGACCTGGCGGCGCTGCGCCGTATCCAGGAGTTGACGAACGCCGGGGTCAACCTAGAGGGCGTCAAGCGCATCATGGCGCTCGAGGCCGAGTTGGCCGCCCGCGAGGAACTCCTGGCCGCCGCGACGCGCGAGCGGCGCAGCGAACTTGAAGAGACCCATCGTCAGTACCGCCGAGACCTGGTGCCGGTGCAGAACACCATCGACCTCTTCATCCAGGCCCGCCGTCGGGCCTAGGTCGCCGTCGTCCGCTAAAGGGCCGTGGCCCAGCCGGTAGGCTTTACGTGCAACGAGGCCAACTCGAGGGAGTCCAGTGCCCGCAACCGTCGTAGTCGGGACCCAGTGGGGTGACGAAGGCAAAGGTAAATTGACCGATCTGCTGGCCCGCGACATGGATATGGTCGTGCGCTACCAGGGTGGCCACAACGCCGGGCACCGCATCGTCGTCGACGGCGAGGCCTTCGCGCTGCAGCTCGTCCCCTCGGGCGTGCTCTACTCCCACGTGACGCCGGTGATCGGCAACGGCGTCGTCGTCGACCCCGAGGTGCTCTTGGCCGAACTGGACCGGCTGAGCGACAAGGGCGTCGACGTCTCGCGCGTGGTCGTCTCGGGCAACGCCCACCTGATCATGCCCTATCACCAGGAGCTCGATCGACTGACCGAGCGGTTCCTGGGCAAGAACGCCCTCGGCACCACCAAACGCGGGATCGGACCGGCCTACGCCGACAAGTCGTCGCGGGTCGGGCTGCGCGTCCAGGACCTGCTCGACGCCAAGATCTTTCGCGAGAAGCTCAACGTCGTGCTGCGCGAGAAGAACCTGGTGCTGACCAAGATCTACAACCGCCCGGCCATGAGCGCCGACGACATCTGCGCGAAGTACCTCGACGAGCTTGCCCCGCGGGTCGCCCCGATGATCGACGACACCGTCGGGATCGTGCACTCCGCGCTGGCCAGCGGACGACGGATCCTGCTCGAGGGGGCCCAGGCCACACTGCTCGACCTCGACCACGGCACCTACCCCTTCGTCACGTCCTCCAACCCCGTCGCCGGCGGCGCCTGCACCGGATCGGGCCTCGGTCCGCGTGACATCACCTCGATAGTCGGCATCGCCAAGGCCTACGTGACGCGCGTCGGTGCCGGCCCCTTCCCGACCGAGGTCGACGGCGACCTCGCCGAGCTGCTCGTCGAGCGGGGACACGAGTTCGGCACCAACACCGGACGGCGCCGCCGGGTCGGCTGGTTCGACGCCGTGATGACCCGCCAGGCGGTGCGGCTCAACTCGCTGAGCGAGGTGGCCCTCACCAAGCTCGATGTGCTCGACACGCTCGACGAGATCCAGGTCTGCGTGGCCTACGAGGCCGGCGGGGTGCGCTACGAGTACCCGCCCTATCACCAGTCGGTGCTGCACGAGGTGACGCCGATCTACGAGGTGTTGCCCGGTTGGAAGAGCGACCTCACGGCCTTCACCGACTACGCCCAGCTGCCCGAGGCGGCGAAGCGGTACGTGCGCTTCCTCCAGGAGGCGACGGGCGTCACCATCTCCGTCGTCGGGGTGGGCCCGGGACGTGAGCAGTTCGTCCGACCGTCGTGAGCACCTGCGTCGTGGTCGGTTCGGGCGGGCGCGAGCACGCCCTGGCGTGGGCCCTCTCGCGCAGCGCGCAGGTCACCGTCACGCCGGGTAACGCCGGCATCGCCGCGCACGGCATCACGTGTCTCGACCGGCCCGCGACATCGCTTGAGGCCGACCTGTTCGTGATCGGTCCCGAGCAGCCCCTCGTCGACGGCGTGGCCGACGACCTGCGCGCTCAGGGCAAAGTGGTCGTGGGCCCTGGACGGGACGGAGCCCGGCTCGAAGGGTCCAAGGCCTACATGAAGGAGTTCCTCGACGCGGCCGGCGTGCCGACGGCCCGCTACGGGACGTTCAGCGACGTCGAGGAGGCGACACGCTACCTGCACACGATGTCCCCGCCCTACGTCATCAAGACCGACGGGCTGGCCGCCGGCAAGGGCGTGCTGGTCACCAATGACCTCGAGGAGGCCTCGAACGACGTGCGCGACAAGCTGAGCGGCGCCACGTTCGGTCCGGCCGGCACGACGGTCGTCATCGAGGAGGGCCTCGACGGCCCCGAGTGCTCGCTGACCGTGCTCTGCGACGGTGTCCACGTGCTGGCGCTGGCGCCGGCCCAGGACTTCAAGCGCGTCGGTGACGGCGACCGCGGCGCCAACACCGGCGGCATGGGCGCCTACGCGCCGATGCGCAGCCTGAGCGGAGCCCAGGTCGACGAGGTGCTGTCGTGCATCGTCGAGCCGACGCTGGCGCAACTGTGCGCACGGGCCATCGACTTTCGCGGGGTCCTCTACGCCGGCCTCATGCTCACGTCCCAGGGCCCCAAGCTGCTCGAGTACAACGTGCGCTTCGGCGATCCCGAGACCGAGGTCCTGGCCCCCCTCTACGGCGACGGACTGTTCGACCTGCTCTTAAGCGTGGGCCGTGGCGAGTTGAGCCCCGCCCCCGTGCCGGTGACGGGCAACGCCGTCACGGTCGTGCTCGCGTCGCACGGCTACCCGGCCAGCTCGCGCCACGGAGACGTGATCGCCGGTCTCGGCGACGACGGCCAACTGGCCGAGCCGATCGAGGGCGTCGTCATCTTCCACTCCGGCAGCGCGCGCGACGAACGGGGCCGGTTCCTCACGGCCGGCGGGCGGGTGCTCGCGGTCACCGGCGTCGCGGCGACCATGTCCGAGGCGCGCCGTCGCGCGTACCAGGGCGCCTCGCTCGTAACCTTTGAGGGAAAGGTGACGCGAAGTGACATTGCCCGGGCCGCGAGCTAGGAGACCACGATGATTCCGAGGTACTCGCCCAAGGACGTCGCCGAACTGTTCAGCGACGAGCACCGCTTCGACACCATGGTCGAGGTCGAACTGCTCTGCGCCGAGGCCCTCGTCGAGCTCGGGGCGCTGGACCAGGGCATCGCCTCGGCGATGCGCGAGCGCCGTCCGGTCGTCGACGGGGCCTTCGTGGCCGACGTCGAGGAGCGCGAACGGGTGACCAATCACGACACCGCCGCCTTCGTCGACGTGCTGCAGGACCGGATCGGGATGCCCGAGGGCGCGTGGATCCACTTCGGCCTCACCTCGTCCGACGTGGTCGACACGGCGCTCTGTCGCAACCTCGCCAGCGCCATGGACATCGTCATCACCGAGGCGACGGCCCTGCGCGACGCCCTGACGCGCCGTGCGGTCGAGTCCATCGACTGGCCGATCCTCGGTCGGACCCACGGCATGCACGCCGAACCGACGACCTTCGGCGCCAAGTTCTCCCTCTTCGCCTTGGCGCTGCAGCGTGACCTCGAACGCTCGGCGCAGGCCCGCACCGCGATCGCGGTCGGCAAGCTCTCCGGCGCCGTCGGCACCTTCTCCAACATCGACCCCGCCGTGGAGGAGTACGTGTGCACCCGCCTCGGCCTCGTCGGCGTGCCGTCGACGCAGGTGATCGCGCGCGACCGCCACGCCCAGGTGCTCTACGCCTGCGCGGCGCTCGGTACCTCGATCGAGCAGTTCGCCCTGGAGGTGCGCCACCTCGCGCGCAGCGAGGTCGGCGAGATGCAGGAACGCTTCGCACCGGGCCAGAAGGGCTCGTCGGTCATGCCGCACAAGCGCAATCCCGTCGCCTCGGAGCGGCTCTGCGGCCTCGCCCGGGTGCTGCGCGGCTACCTGCAGGCCGGCCTCGAGGACGTGGCGCTCTGGCACGAGCGCGACATCTCGCACTCGAGCGTCGAGCGGGTGGTCCTGCCCGACGCGCTGATGCTGACCGTCTACATGCTGCGCCAGGCCACGTCCCTCGCCGACGGACTGGTGCTCAATCGCGAGCGCGCCCTGGAGAACCTCAACGTCAACTCGCTCGGCATGGTCTTCTCCCAGTCGGTGCTGCTGGCCCTGGTCGACGCCGGCCTGACCCGCGACGAGGCCTACCGCATCGTCCAGTCGGCCGCGCAACAGGCGCTCGAGGAACGCAGAGGCCTGCGCGAGGTCATCGAAGCCGACCGGACGCTCCCGCTCAGCGCCGAGGTGCTCGATCGGGCCTTCGACAGCGAGAGGCTGCTCGAGCACCGGGGCCGGTTCCTCGACGCCCTGACGTGGCGCACGTGAGCGAACTGGCCCTTCGTCACGTCTACTCGGGCAAGGTCCGCGACCTCTACGAGGTCGACGATCGTCACCTGCTGATGGTGGCGTCGGACCGGCTAAGCGCCTTCGACGTCGTCATGGCCGAGTCCATACCCGAGAAGGGCCGCGTCTTGACGGCGCTGACCAACTACTGGTTGAGCGAGTTCGCCGACGCTGTGCCGAGCGCGCTGGTGTCGTGCGACCCCGAGGTGATCGAGCAGCACGTGCCCGGTTTTCTGGCGATGGGCGAGTGGCACGGACGCACGATGCTGGTGCGCCGGGCGCGGATGCTGGAGCTCGAGTGCATCGTGCGCGGCCGCCTCGCCGGTCAGGCCTTCGACGAGTACGTGCGCCGCGGCACCGTGCACCACATGGCGGCCCCGGCCGGCTTGCACTTGACCGACCCCTTTCCCGAGCCCCGCTTCACGCCCTCGACCAAGGAATCGTCCGGTCACGACCTCAACATCGACCTCGCGAGCGCGGCGCAGATCGTGGGTGGTGAGATGCTCGCCCGGGCCCAGGCGCTCTGCCTCGACCTCTTCGCGCGGGCCTCGAAGAGGATGGCCGACGTCGACCTGGTGCTCGCGGACACGAAGTTCGAGCTCGGTCTCGTCGACGGCCAGCTGGTCGTCTGCGACGAGGTGCTGACGCCCGACTCGTCGAGGATCTGGCCGGCCGACCAGGTCCGCTCCGGCGAGGTGCCGCCCTCGTTCGACAAGCAGCCCTTTCGCGATTGGCTCACGACGCAACCGTGGGACCGCACGCCGCCCCCGCCCCCGGTGCCCGACGACATCGTCACCATCACGTCGTCGCGCTACGTGGAGGCCTACGAGCGGGTGACCGGGCGGGCGTTACGCGACTGGTACGGTGCGTAGACGTGAACTATCCCGTCATCGTCGACGTCACCCTGCGAGAGGGGATTGCCGATCCGGAGGGGGCGACGATCGAACGGGCCCTGCCGGCCCTCGGTTTCACCGGCGTCACCAACGTCCGTGCGGGCAAGTCCTTCCGCCTGGACGTCGAGGCGAGCGACGAGGCGGCCGCCCTCGAAAAGGCCTCGGCGCTGGCCGAGCGGCTCCTGTCCAACCCGGTGATCGAGAACGCGGTGGCCCGCAGCGAGAGGGCCGGATGACGCGCATCGGGGTCGTCATCTTTCCCGGGTCGAACTGCGAGTACGACGCGGCGCTGGCGATGACCCAACTCGGGGTGGACGTCGAGTTCGTCTGGCACTCGGTGACGGACCTCTCGGGATTCGACGGGATCATCCTGCCCGGCGGATTCGCCCACGGCGACTACCTGCGCCCGGGCGCACTGGCCCGCTTCTCGCCGGTCATGGAGGCCCTGGCCCGTTTCGCCGAGGACGGTGGTTCCGTGCTGGGGATCTGCAACGGCTTCCAGGTCCTCACCGAGGCCGGGCTGCTGCCCGGCGCGCTGCAGAAGAACCGCGGCCTCACCTTCATCAGCGAGCCGACCCCACTGGTCGTCGAGTCGACCAACTCGATGCTGACCCACCTCGCCACCCGGGGCCAACCATTGACGATTCCGATCAACCACTTCTCGGGGGCCTACACCTGCGACGACAAAACGCTCGAGCGCCTCGAGGCCAATGACCAGATCGTGCTGCGCTACCGGGACAACCCCAACGGCTCGCGCGCCGACATCGCCGGCGTCGCCAACGAGGCCGGCAACGTGGTGGGGCTTATGCCGCACCCCGAGCGCGCGATGTCGACGTTGCTGGGCAGCGCCGACGGCCGGGTGCTGCTGGCCGGATTCGTCTCGACCCGCAGCGAGCTACAGGCGAGCGCGGCTAATGCCGCAGCGCTTTAGCACCTCGGCCGAGACGCCCAATTCGCGAAAGGCGTTGTAACTGATGCCGTTGCGTATGGCGAAGGATTTGGCGACCTTCACGAAGTCCTTCTCGACGCTCGTCAGGTCGACCCGTGAGGTCAGGCGGGTGTGCTCGGCCACCAAGTCGTAGCGCTTTTGTGTCAGTTCTAATTTTTGAATGGGCGACGCGTTGGCCAGTGCTTTATCAATGCGAGCGATTTGGATATTGATTGATTCAGGTGTGCGCTTGCGACCGCGCTTGCCTTTACCCGCAGCAAGAGCGTCGAGATACTTGCTCACAATGCGTGACTCGTTGCGGCCCTGCGCAAGTTTTGCCTTGTGATCGGCGCTCATTGTCCGCTTGGCGGTCTTCTTGGGCGCGGCCTTTTTCGTTGCGGTTGCCATAATTCTCCGTTTTTAGGGCGAAGCATTAAGTGTAGTAAAAAGTGATTCACGACGCTAATTAACAACAAAAAATCATTGACAATTCTTAACTTTGCAGAGGAATTCTCTCGAGGAAAGTGGCGGATTCTTGTAACCGAGCGGTACACGTAGCCGTCGCGACACGGGTATTGCCGCGTGTTCGGCATGAACGAATCAACGAAGGGACAAACCCTTCACACGAAACGCCACGGGCCCGTCGACGGGCCCGACTTCTCGACGCCCGCGCCCGGCTAAGGGCGGCCGCGGCCCTGATGGCCCTCCAGTAGTTTGGTGGGGTGAGTGCAACGCCTGATTCCCTGCACCGTGCGCTCGGACTCAGCGACGACGAATTCTCCGATATCTGCGCCGTGCTCGGACGAGTGCCCAACCATTTGGAACTGGCGCTGTATGGCGTGATGTGGAGCGAGCACTGCTCCTACAAGTCGTCGAGGATTCACCTTCGCCGCCTGCCGAGCGCCGGTGACCACGTGCTCGTGGGCCCCGGCGAGAACGCCGGGGTGATCGACGCCGGCGACGGGATCGCGGTCGCGATCCGCATCGAGAGCCACAACCACCCCTCGGCGATCGAGCCCTACCAGGGGGCCGCGACCGGCGTGGGGGGCATACTGCGCGACGTCTTCACCATGGGGGCCCGGCCCCTGGCCGTCATGGACCCGCTCTTCTTCGGCCCCCTGACCGACGCGCGCCAGCGTTGGCTGGTCGAAGGCGTGGTGTCGGGCATCTCGGGTTACGGCAACTCGGTCGGGGTGCCGACGATCGGCGGCGAGTTGACCTTCGACGAGTGCTACGCGGCTAACCCCCTGGTCAACGTGTTGTGCGTGGGGGCGCTGCCGACCGAGCGCCTCGTGTTGGGCGTGGCGTCGGGTGTCGGCAACCTGGCCGTCCTGCTCGGTTCCTCGACCGGTCGCGACGGCATCGGTGGGGTGTCGGTACTGGCCTCGGCCGGCTTCGACGGCGAGGACGGCGCGGCGTCGCTCGATGACGCCAAGCGGCCCAGCGTCCAGGTGGGCGACCCCTACGAGGAGAAGCGATTGATCGAGGCCTGCCTGGAGATGCTCGACCGCGGGCTGGCCGTCGGGATCCAGGACCTCGGCGGGGCCGGATTGGTCTGCGCCACCAGCGAGACGGCGGCCCGCGGCGGCGTGGGCATGGACGTGGACATCACGGCGGTGCCGCTGCGCGAGCCGGCCATGGCGCCCTTCGAGATCATGACGTCCGAGAGCCAGGAGCGCATGCTCGCGATCATCACGCCCGAGCACTGGCCCGAGCTGGCCGAGCTGTGCGCCAAGTGGGAGGTGCGCGCCAGCGTCGTCGGTCACGTCGTCGAGCCCGAACTGGTCGCCGGGCGGCCCGTGGGGATGCTGCGGGTGCGCCGGGGCTTCGACGGCGAGGTCCTGGCCCGGGTTCCGGCGGCCTCGCTGGCCGACCAGGCCCCGCTCTACGATCGCCCCCGCGTGCGCCCGGCGAACCTCGACGCGCTGTGGCGCGACGACCCGAGCGACGACCTGGTGACGGGCTCGGCCGACGACGACCTGCTCTCGCTGCTGATCGATCCGGTGTGGGTCTATCGCCAGTACGACTCGCAGCTGTTCTTGAACACGGTGGTCGGTCCGGGCCGCGACGCCGCGCTGCTGCGCCTCGCCGGCCCCGGACTACCGCCCTCGCGGCGCGGCATCGCGCTCTCCACGGACTCCAACCCGCGCTGGTGCGCCCTCGACCCGAGGCGCGGGACGGCCCTGACCATCTTCGAGGGCGTCGCCAACCTGGCCTGCGTGGGCGCGACCCCCAAGGCGGTCGTGAACTGCCTCAACTTCGGCAATCCCGAGCATCCCGAGGTGATGTGGCAGCTCTCGGAGTCGATCGACGGCATGGCCGAGGCCTGCAACGCCTTGGGCCTTCCGGTCGTCGGCGGCAACGTCTCGCTCTACAACGAGAGCGGCGGCAGCGACATCGATCCCACGCCCGTCGTCGGGCTGCTCGGCGTGGTCGAGTCGTTGCTGGCGCCGCCGCCGGGCTGGGCGTGGCGTGACGGCGACGTGCTCGCGCTGGTGGGCACCCGCGAGTGCGCCGGGAGCCAGCCCTTCCCCCTGGGTGGCACCCGCTGGGCGACGAAACGCGGCCGTCGCGGGGGCCGCGTGCCCTCGGTCGACGCGCGGGGTTTCGACAAGACCGCCACGTTCATCGCGCGCGAGGTGGCCGCTATCTGCGCCGGGCGCGACAGCGACGTCACGGCGGTGCACGACGTCGGTGGCGGGGGACTGGCGACGGCCCTCGCCGAGATGGTCGCGGCCACCGGCCTCGGCCTCGTGGCGCACGAGCCGGTCGGACACGCGGAACTCTTCGCCGAGTTCCCGGGCCGCTTCGCCGTCGCGACCAGTGACGTCGACGCCCTGACGGGGCGCTGCGTTTCGGCCGGCGTGCCCCTGGTCGTGCTCGGCCGCGTCGGCGGAGACCGTCTTCGCCTCGGGTCCGTCGACCTCGAGGTGGGCGTCATCGCACAACGCCGAGCCGGCGCCCTGGAAGCGGCGCTGGCCTCGGTGGCCTAGGAGGCCGCCCTCAATTCCTCGAGGATCTCGTCGGGCACGCGCAGGTCGCCCGCGCGCCCCACGCCCAGCGACACGTCCTCCTTGTAGTAGCCGTGGTAGTCCGATCCGCCCGTCGGGATCAGGTGGGCGTCGCGGGTCAGCTTGACCATGAGGGCTCGCGTCGGGCCGTCGGTGCCGCCGTAGTAGGCCTCGACGCCCCGGAACCCCCGCTCGCGCAGCGAGTCCATGACCCCGGGCATCGTGCTCTCGATCGCGTCGTGGGTGATGGTGTCGAGGTAGTTGACGAGGGGGTGGGCGATCGAGAAGACCGTGCCCGACCCCCGGGCCGCTTCGACGAAGACCTCGATTGTCATGTCGGTCTTGGGGATGTAGGCCCGCCCGCCGTTGCCGAGCCAGTCGACGAAGAGACGGTTCCACGACTCGTCGTCGCGCTCGCCGACGATCTCGGGGTGCAGTTGGAACATGGCCTGGGCGAAATGGGGCCGACCGATCGAGTCGACGTTGCCCGACAGCCCGGTGAGGTACTCGAGGGTGATCCTCTCAAAGCCCAGTCCCTGGAGCAGTTCGACGAGCTTGCGGTTGCGCACGTCGCGGTCGTGGCGCAGCGCGGCCAACTTCTGCTGCAGGGGGTGGGCCGGGTCGAGCGGCACGAAGTAGGCCAGGACGTGCACGTTGCGCGGGTCCTCCCCGCCGTCGCGGCGCGTGCGTTTGTGGGCGTCGTCGCGCAGCGAAATCTCGGTTCCGGTCACCAGTTCGATGCCGTGACGCTCGCACGCGAGCGCCATCTCGTCGTGGCTGGCCGTGGTGTCGTGGTCGGTGAGCGCTATTGCGCGCAGCCCGATCTCGTGGGCCTTACGCGCCAATTCCGTCGGTGTGTCGGAGCCGTCGGAGAACGTAGAATGGGTGTGCAGATCGATCACCTAAGCAGTTAACCAGAGCGCGAGAGTCGACTGTGTCTGTGCCAGAATGTCGCAGTGCCTCTGCGACGGTCGAACTTGAGAGTGGAAGGCACATGAAGGAAGCCTGCGGTGTGGTCGGGATCGTGGCGCCGGGTCGCAACGTCTCCTACCTCTGCTACGACTCGCTCTACGCGCTCCAGCACCGTGGCCAGGAGTCGGCCGGCATGGCGACCTTCCAGAACCAGCAGATCACGGTCGTCAAGGACAACGGTCTGGTGAGCCACGTCTTCGCCGACACCACCTTGCGCGCGCTCGCCGGATCTATCGTCATCGGCCACACCCGGTACTCGACGTCCGGTTCGGCCAACTGGACGGCGGCGCAGCCCGTCTACCGATCCGCCGGGTCCTCCGGTTTCGCCCTGGCCCACAACGGCAATCTCACCAACACGGCCGAGCTGGCCGAGGCCGCGGGCATCCAGGTGACCTCGATGCTCTCCGATTCCGATCTCGTCGCCGAACTGCTGGCCTTCGAAGTGGAGGGCGGATCGACCCTCGCCCAGGCGCTGGCGCTGGTGCTCGAACGCGCGCGCGGCGCCTTCTCCATGGTGATCCTCGAGGCCGACGCGGTGCACGCGGTCCGTGACCCCTACGGCTTTCGTCCGCTCTGCCTGGGGCGCCTCGGCACCGAGGACGCGCCGGAGGGCTGGATCGTAGCGTCGGAGTCGCCGGCGCTCGACGTGGTGGGCGCCGCCTTCGTGCGCGAGGTCCGTCCCGGCGAGATGGTCACCTTGACCAGCGAGGGGGTCACGTCGGTACAGCTCCTCGAGCCGTCCGAAGGCAAGGAGAAGCTCTGCATCTTCGAGTTCGTCTACTTCGCGCGGCCCGACACCTACCTGATGGGTCACCAGGTGCACACGACCCGGCGGCGCATGGGTGAGCTGCTCGCTCAACAGTCCACCGTCGAGGCCGACATCGTCATGGGCGTGCCCGACTCGGGCGTGCCGGCCGCGGAGGGCTACGCCAAGGCCTCGGGCATCCCCTTCGGCTACGGCCTCGTGAAGAACCGCTACATCGGCCGCACCTTCATCGCGCCGAACCAGGACATGCGCGAGGCGAACGTGCGCCGCAAGCTCAATCCCCTGCGCGAGAACATCGCCGGCCAGCGCCTGATCGTCGTCGACGACTCGATCGTGCGCGGCACGACCACCAAGGCCCTCGTGGGGATGCTGCGCGACGCCGGGGCGCTGGAGGTGCACCTGCGCATCTCGTCGCCCCCGTTCATGTGGCCCTGCTACTTCGGCATCGACACGCCGACCCGCAACGACCTGCTCGCGGCCCACCACAGTGTCGAGGAGATGCGCGAGTACATCGGGTGCGACTCGCTGGAGTTCATCTCGCTCGAGAACCTGCGCCAGGCGATCCGCCTCGACGGCGAGTGCTGCGACGCCTGCCTCACGGGCAACTATCCCGCCCCGACGCCGGTGGCGCTCGGAAAGTCGGGTGGACGCTGGTGAGTCGGCTGTTGGACCTGCCGACCGGCGGTCTGACCTACTCCGAGGCGGGGGTCTCCATCGACGCTGGCGACGAGGTCGTAGCGCGAATCAAGCGCGCGGTCGAGAGCACCCATCGCGTCGAGGTCCTCGGCGGCATCGGGGGATTCGCCGGGCTCTTCGCGCTCGACACGTCGAAGTACCGTCAACCCGTGCTCGTCGCGTCGGCCGACGGTGTCGGTACCAAGCTCGAGGTGGCTCGTTTGGCCGGGCGCTACGACAGCGTGGGCGTCGACCTCGTGGCGATGCTGGTCGACGACCTGGCCTGCGTCGGCGCGGAGCCGCTCTTCCTGCTCGACTACGTCTGCGTCGGCGAACTCAGCCCCACGGTCCTGGAGGAGCTGGTGGGCGGCGTGGCCGCCGGCTGTCGCCTCGCGGGTGCGGCGCTGCTCGGTGGCGAGACGGCCGAGCACGGCGGCGTCATGGGAGCCGACGAGCTGGACCTGGCCGGATTCGCGCTCGGCGTGCTCGAGCGCGGCGAGGAGCTCGGCAGCCATCGCGTGCGCGAGGGCGACGTGCTGGTGGGCTTCGCCTCGCCGGGCCTGCGTTCGAACGGCTACTCGCTGGCCCGCCGGGTGCTCGTCACCGACGCAGCCTCGCTTGAGCGCCCGGCGTACGCAGGCTCGTCGCGCACGCTCGGCGAGGAGTTGCTGGTGCCCTCGGTCATCTACTCGGGTGCGGTGATGGCGCTGCGCGGCGATCTCGGCGCGGCGCTGCACGCCGGCGCCCATGTCACCGGAGGGGGGATAATGGGCAACGTCACTCGGCTGCTCGCGCCCGACCTGGACGCGGTCATCGACATGACCAGCTTCGAGACGCCGGAGATCTTCTTCGAGATCCAGCGGCGCGGCAACGTCAGTGCCGACGAGATGGTGCGGGTCTTCAACTGCGGGCTGGGCATGGTGCTGGCCCTCGACGCCAGCGCGGTCGACGCCGCCATTACGCTGAGTCGCGCCGCGGGCGTCGCGGCGACGGTCGTCGGCGAGGTCCGTTCGGGCAGCGCCAAGGTCGTCCTCACGTGAGCGAGCGGCAGCGTGTCCTCGAACACCTCGTAGAGCACTCGGTGCGTCGCGGCGACTTCGTCTTGAAGTCCGGACGCACCTCGTCGTGGTTCATCGACTCCAAGCAGACCATCTGCGCCCCCGAGGTGATGCTGGACGTGGCGAACCTGACGCTCGAGCGGATCCCCGAGGACGCGAGCGCCATCGGGGGCCTGACCATGGGCGCCGACGGCCTCACCTTCATCACCGCCGGCGTCGCCGCCACCCGGGGCCGCGCGTTACGGGCCTTCAGCGTTCGCAAGGAGGTCAAGGACCACGGGGCCGGCGGTCGCATCGCCGGCTCCTTGACGCCGCAGGACCGGGTGGTGATCACCGAGGACACGGTCACGCGCGGGACGAGTCTGATCGAGGCGGCGCGGGTCGTCACCGCGTTCGGCGCGCGGGTGGTCCTGCTGTTCGCGGTCGTGGACCGCGGCGGCACGGTCGAGGCGATGGCCGCCCAGGAGGGATGGCCCTTCGACGCGCTCTTCGGCGCCCCCGACCTCGGGTTCGAGTACGAAGGGGCCTAGTACCTCGCGAGCACGTCGAGCAACCGGTCGCGCCACGCCACGAGGTCGGGGTAGTGCTCGCTCGGTGTGCGCCCGAGACGAACGATGACGGCGTCCAGCGCCGGCACCACGTAGATCCGCTGGCCCTCGTAACCGCTGGCCCAGTAGGTGCCGTAGCGGTCGGCGCCGACCCACCACTGCCACGAGTAGAAGATGGGGGCCTGCTCCTCACGACTGAGCGGGACCTGGGCCGTCGCGGCCCAGTCACGCGAGATGATCTGGCGGCCGTCCCATTCGCCACCGCGTAGGTAGAGCAGCCCGAAGCGCGCGAAGTCGAGCGCGCGCGCGTGCACGAAGCTCGATCCCACGAAGACCCCGGCGCCGTCGAAACCGGCGACCGCCACCATGCCGAGCGGGTCGAAGAGGCGGTCCCTCAGATACTGCTCGTAGCGATCGCCGTACCCGACCTGGTCGGCGACGATGCGACTGAGCACGTTGGTGGTGCCGCTCGAGTAGTTGAAGCGCGAGCCGGGCGGGTGGGCCAGGGGCCGTCGGGCGGTGAAGGCCGCCATGTCCTCGCGGCCCTCGCCCCAGAGCATCTCGAGCACGTCGCTCGGCGCGCCGATCTCGTACTCTTCGATGAAGTCGAGGCCGTCGCGCATCGCCAGCAGGTCGCGAATGCGGATCTGGTGGCGAGGGTCGGCCGGGTCGCGCCACTCGGGCACCGGGGCCAACTGGTCGGGATCGAGCCGACCGTCGTCGACGAGTGTGCCGAGGACGGCGTGCAGGATCGACTTCGCCATCGACCACGAGAGCAGGGCGCTCTCGCGCGTGATCGATTCGCTCTCGCGGTCGAAGTAGACCTTCTCCCCGCCGTAACGCTCGCACAGCACCCGACCGGCGCGCACCACGACGACGGCGTTGGTGATGGCCAGCTCCTCTCGCGTGAAGAGCTCGTCGACCACTCGCTCCAGCTCGTCGCTGTGATCCGTCGCCCGGGGCCATTCGCGCGTGGGCCAGGCGACGCCCTCGGGCTGGGCGGCGAAGCGCGGCGTCACGCTCGCCAGTTCGGCCATGGGTTCTCCTTGCTCGAGGCTGCATGCATTGTGGCACGCGGTCCTGTCACAGGGCGCCGCTACGTTCGCACCATGACCACGATCGACGAATCGCCTGACGAGCGCTACTTCTATCGTTCGTCCGCCGCGTCGTCGCGCCACCGCCATCGCGTCAGCGTCTACCTCGTGGAGTACCGACGCGGTTCGACCGTGGTCGCGCGTATCGAGCCGATGGGCCTGATGCACGAGTCGTTCGGCGAGCACGACCTGGTCCTGCAGGGACTGCGCCGCAACCTGGTGCTGACGGGCCGCTGGCAGACGACCCCGAGCCAGCACCACGCGCGGGTGCGCCTGACGTCGCCGGCGAGGGCCTGATCACTGGTCCATCTGCTGCGGCCCCGCGGCCGCGGTGGTGGTCGAGACCGGCGTCGATCCGGTGACCTCACGCTTTTCAGGCGCGCGCTCTACCAACTGAGCTACTCGACCTAACCTCGTCACCCTTGCGGGTGTCGAGCGGACCTGACGGGATTTGAACCCGCGACCTCCGCCTTGACAGGGCGGCGTGCACTCCGAGCTGCACCACAGGTCCTCGGTGTTCTCGAAGCCGGGACTCCGAGACGCGAATCGTAAGTCTATCCGTTGGCACTCGAGGGGTTCGGGCCGTAGCAATCGCTCAAAAGAGGTCGACTCGTAGGATGGCGACCATGTCCTTCGTGCCCCGCCACGCGCGTACGCCGGGGGTTCGCTAGTGGATATCACCGTCGTCCTCGTGGTGCTGAGCGCCGGACTACTGCACGCGGTCTGGAACGCGATGACCAAGAGCCTGCACGACCAGTACGCCAGTTTCGCGCTGTTGAACATCGCCATCGCGATCACCTCGTTCATCATGATGGCCTTCGTCGGACTGCCGCGCAGCGCCTGTCTGGGCTACGTCGTCGCCTCGACCCTCTGTCACCTGGGCTACGAGATGTTCCTGATGGGCGCCTATCGCCGCGCCGACTTCGCCCAGTCCTACACGATCGCGCGCGGGATCGCCCCATTGCTGGTGTCCATCGTCGGCTTCGCCTTCGCCAACGAGCACGTCAGCGCCGAGGGGCTGGTGGGCATCGTCGTGGTGGTGGTGGGGATCGTCAGCCTGGTGGTGCGCCGCGGCGACGGGACGGTGCGACGCTTCGGCGTCTACTGGGCGCTGGCGACCGGGGCGGCCATCGCCACGTACACCGTTGTGGACGGCCTGGGCGTGCGCGTCAGTCACGACGCCTTTCGATACGGGGCGCTGCTCTTCGCCCTGCAGTCGGCGATATGGACGATCACCGTGCTCGTGCGCCGGCGCCGCTGGTGGCCCTCGCTGCCCAAGGTCGCCGTCGGCATGGCCAGTGGGGTGATTTCGATGGCCGCCTACCTCACCGTGCTCTGGGCCCAGATCCGCGCGCCGCTGGGGGTGGTGAGCGCCCTTCGCGAGACGGGCGTGCTGTGGGCCGCCGTCATCGGCGTCGTGATCTTTCGCGAGGGCCGGCTGCGCAGGGTGGTCATCCCGGCCCTCATCGTGGTGGTGGGCGTGGCCCTGGTGAGCATCAACTGACGGGGGCCTTGACCTACAGGCCGTCGGGGAAGTTCTTCGTCGCCTCGCGGTACCACTGGGCCGACGGCTTGGCCGTCCTGGCGAAGCTCGCACGATCGACGGCGACGAGGCCGAACTTCGGCCCGTAGCCGAGGGCCCACTCGAAGTTGTCGAGCAGGGACCACTGGAAGTAGCCGCGCAGGTCGATCCCGTCGTCGAGCATGCGCTTGACGCCGCGCAGGGCCTCGCTCAGGTAGCGGATCCGCTGGTCGTCGTCGTTGGTGCCGATCCCGTTCTCGGTGATGATGATCGGCCGCCCACCCCGGCGCGCGGCCTTGCGCGCGGTGGACTCGACGCACTGGGGCCAGAAGAGATAGCCCATCTCGGTCACCTCGCCCGTCGGCGCCACGAGCCCCTCGGGGCCGAGCTGGATCTTGGTGTAGCACTGCACGCCGACGAAGTCCTCGTCGTCGAGCTGGTCGAGGTACTGGTCCTCCATCTCCGCGACCAGCATGGCCACCAGCTCCTCGCCGCCCTCGATCGCCTCGTACTCCTGCATCGAGAGGCACAGCCCGATCGGGAAGTGGCCGGGCCCGGCGCGCAGGGCGTCGCGCATGACCCGATGACAGTCACGCATGGTGGCGTTGACGGCGCTGAAGCGGGCCCAGTCGGTGACGGCCGGCGGGAAGTGGCCCATGAAGTAGCCCATGAGCGCCACGATGTTCGGTTCGTTCACGGTGCAGGCGATGTCGATGAGGTCGCCCAGGCGCTCGCCCACGTGCGTGGCGTAGCGACCCAACCAGCCGACGATGTCGGGGTTCTCGAACCCGCCGGCGTCGGCGACCCAGAGCGGCAGCGTGAAGTGGTGCAGGGTCACGACGGCCAGGATCGATCGGCGATGGCAGGCGTCGAGCACGGCGCGGTAGTGCTCGAACGCCTCGGACGAGAACTGGCCCGGCTCCGGCTCGATCCGCGCCCACTCCAGCGAGAAGCGGTAGGCGTTGAGTCCGAAGGACGCCACGAGCTCCAGGTCCTCCTCGTAGCGGTTCCAGGAGTCGCAGGCGTCACCGCACGGCTCGACGGTCGTGGTGTCCTCGGCGTGCTCGAAGCGCCACCAGTCGGTGTTATCGGCGCCCCCTTCGATCTGGTAGGCCGAGGTCGCCGTCCCCCAGTAGAAGCCCTCGGGGAAGTGCACGTCGCGTCGTACCATCCGTTGAACCTAACCCGTTTCGCGCGGGCCGGGCCCTATTTGGCGAGCTTGTTCTGCAGCGCCGCGATGGTCTTGAACTGCGTGGACAGCGAGGCGGCCAGAGCCTTGAGCGTCGACCCCTTGACGGCCTTGCCCTTGCTCGACATGTACAGGAGGGAGTCGCGGCTGTCCTCGATCTGGGTCTTGGCGAACTGGACGACGAGCTTGTTGAAGTTGGCGTTGGGCCCGTTGGCGTCGCTCTCCATGCTCTGCGCCTCCGCCAGCAGGCTCTCGTTGGCGGAGATGATGGTCGTGGCCGGGGCCGTCGCCGTCTCGGCCTGGGTGTCGACCTGCATGGCGTAGGCCACCCCGACGACCCCGACGCTCCACACCTTGAACCCCACGGCCGTCTTGGAGTGGATGCACCCGAGCACGTACGTGTCCGACCCGACGTTGGAGGACTGGTAGTAGATGATGCCGATGTTGTTGGACTGGTCGTCGGCGCTGCTCTGGACCGGGTACTCCTTGAAGGCCTTCACGAGGGCGCTGGCGTCCACCACGTACTTGGCGACGATCGCCTTCTCCGGCGAGGGGACCTTGTCGGACTTCATGAGCTTGATCTCGCCCTCGATGTCCTTGAGCGCGGCGGCCGCGGCGGCGCTGTTCCCCTTCAGGCTCTTCTTGCACGTGCTGGTCTGACAGAAGAAGAAGGTGCGGATGGCGTCGATGTCCGCGTCGCTCTTGGTGACGACCGCCTTGACCGGCAGCACCGTGGCCCCCTGGGCGGCGCCGGACGGGACCGCGGGCAGGGTGAGCGCCGTGGCGCCCAGCGCCGTGGCGCAGAGCGCGAGAGCGATCCGATGGGTGAGCGTTCGTGACACGATGGCTGGTCCTTACCTGTTCTCAATGGGTGGGCCGGTTGGCGTCTTTCGATGGATTCGAACACCCGACGCGCCGACTCGCGTGCAAGCCCCCGTCAAGGCTAATTGGTGCGGGTGGCCTCGACCCGTCGGGGCGACGACGCGAACGAGTCAGGGTCGGTGGATGGGCGCCAGGACCAGGCAAAAGGGGTGGCCCACGGGATCGAGGTAGACGCGAAACGACGTCCCCGGTTGAAACTCGGTCTTCGTCGCGCCCAGGGCCAGGGCCTGCTCCTCGCCGGCGTCGAGGTCGTCCACGTAGAAGTCGAGGTGCAGTTGCTGGGGTTGGGGCCCCTCGGGCCAGGTCGGCGCGACGAACGTCGCCACCTTCTGAAAGGCGATCGTCGGTCGGTCGCCGTTGAGCAGTTCGATCCACTCCACGTCTTCGGGTGCCACGTCGCCGAGCGGCTCGACCTCGAGACCCGTGAGTCGGGAGTAGAAGCGGGCGAGCTCGAGCGGTTCGGGGCAGTCGAGCGCGACGAGTTGGAGGCGAATGGATGTCACGGGACCAATGTACCTACTGCGCGTCGCCCGTCGCCCGTGCGCCGACCGGCGTGAGGGGAGTGGCCGGCGAACGCGCAGGGCCCCGGCTGACCCTTAGAGCAGTCGGCGCTCGGTGGCCCAGCGGGTGAGCTGGTGGCGATTGGACAGCTGCAGCTTTCGCAGCACCGCCGAGACGTGGCTCTCGACGGTCTTGATGGAGATGTTCAGCTCCGTGGCGATCTCCTTGTAGGCGTAGCCCCGCGCGATGAGACGCAATACCTCGCGCTCTCGCACCGTGAGCTGCTCCAGTTCGGGGTCGAAGGGCGGGGGGATGCCGGCGTCACCGATCTGGGACGCGAAGGCGTCGAGCACGAAGCCGGCCAGGCGGCTGGAGAAGACGGCGTCGCCGGCCGCGATGCGGTTGACCGCCTCGATGAGTTCGGGACCCTCGATGTTCTTGGTCACGTAGCCCCTCGCGCCGGCCCGGATGATGGCGATGACGTCCTCGGCCGCGTCCGACACCGACAGCGCGAGGAAGCGCACGCCGGGCTGCTGCTTGATCACGGCCTCGAGCACGGCGCGACCGCCGCCGTCGGGCATGTGCACGTCGAGCAGCACCACGTCGGGGACACGTTCGATGATCATCTCGATGGCCGCTTCGACCTCGTCGGCCTCGCCCACCAGTTCGACGTGGCCGTTGAGCTCGGTTCGGATGCCCGAACGGATGAGCGCGTGGTCGTCGACGAGAAAGACCCGCGGCCGGGCCGCGGTGCTCACGGAACGGGCGACTTGAGCGGCAGCACGAGCTCCACCTCGGTGCCGGTGCCGGCGCTGGAACGGATGGTCGCTCGCCCCCCGTGGCGGACCATGCGCTCGATGATGGAACCGGAGATCCCTTGGCGGTCGCCGGGCACCGTGGACGGGTCGAAGCCCCTGCCGAGGTCGCGAACGAACATCGAGATCTGTTCCGGTTCGACCTCGATGTAGATCTTGACGCTTGCGGCCTCGGACCACTTGGCGGCGTTGACGGCCGCTTCGCGCCCCGCGGCCAGCAGCGCCTGCACGTCGGCGTTGAGGGCGCAGTCGCCGACGATCACGACGTCCACTCCGACGGCGTAACTGTCCTCGACCTCGTGCTCGATCTCGAGCGCGGACTCCGCGAGGGTGCTCGGGGGATTGGCGGTCATGCCGAAGGCTTCGGGGTCGACGAGCCACGAGCGCAGGTCTCGCTCTTGCATGCGCACCAACCGGGCGACCTCCACGGGGTCGTTGGCCGCTCGCTGGATGAGTGAGAGCGTCTGCAGGACCGAGTCGTGGACGTGCGCGGCCATGTCGGCACGCTCCTGGGCCCGCACCCGCGCGCGGCGTTCGTGGGACAGGCCCCGCACCGTCCCGATCCACCACGGGGCGAAGAGGATGAAGATACCCAGCACCAGCGCCGTCGCGCCGACGACCACGCCGAACGCGCCGCCGCGCAGATGGCTGACCCGCGAGAGGTTGGCCACACCGACGATGATGAAGACGACGCTGACAATGGTGCGCAGCGCGATGCCGGCCCAGCCACCGCCGGAGGCCGAACCCAGGGTGGCGAGGTTGCTCGTCAACTCGTGCAGGTGTTGTCGCTCGCCCTCGGACGCGCCGCGCCAGACGACGAGCGTGCCCAGTGCGCTGACCGCCAGGAATATGGTCACGAAGCTGAAGGCGTTGAGTCCGAGTATTTGCAGCGCGACCAACATCGTGAACACGGCGATCGACCCGACGGCGAGGATCTCCTTCTCACGCTTGTCAGAGCCGGTGCGCGAGATGATCGACAGGTCCTCGCCCCGGCGGGGCACGAAGATCCACAACAGCATGTAGAGGATGATGCCGAGGGCGAAGAAGAGCGTGGCGAGGACGGCGAAGACGCGTACGGTCTTGGGACTGACGCCGAGCCGCCTCGCGATCCCGGCGCAGACCCCGCCCAGGATGCAGTTGTCGACGCTGCGCCGAAGGGGACGCTCGGGCCGTCCCGGCGTGCGTTTCGCCGCGGGCGCCTTGGCGTCGTGGGACTTTCGTTTGGAGGAAGTGACTCGTAGGATGACACAATTCTGGCACGGTACGACCGAGGCGACAATCAGGGGAAACCCTCGGGTGGCGCAGGCCTCGTAGCGATTGATGAGGGGAAACCCCGATTGTGAGCGACGCGAACGTTTCTTAGCATGAAGGCATGAACCTTGACGACGACGTGACAGACCACCAGGAACCTCTGCCCGCTGCCAGCCCTGAGGAGTCGCTGCCGCCGCCACCGCCGAGCGAGGAGCCGACGGGACTTCGTCGCAGCACGACCCACCGCATGATCGGTGGTGTCGCCAGCGGCATCGCGGAGCGTTTCGACATCGACGCCAACATCGTGCGGGCCGTCTTCGTGATCCTCGCGTGCCTGTTCGGTCTGGGCGCGGCGATCTACCTGATCTTGTGGGTCCTGGTGCCGCGCGCCGGTGAACGCGAACCAACCGAGCAGGAGATCGAGCTGTCCAATGACAAGGAGAAGAAGGCGTCACTGCTTCGCACCGCGGCCCTCGTCGCCGGCGTGGTGGCCGTCGGACTGCTCTTCCTGGCCTTCTACACCCACGGCCCGCGATGGGGCAGTGGTGTCGGGGCGGCCTGGCTGGTCTTCCTGGTCCTCCTGGCCGTACTGGCGATGCGCGGACCGGCCGGTCGCTTCAGCTTCGCCCGACTGTTCAGCGCCCTCTTCCTCGTCGTCGTCAGTCTGATCGTGCTGGTCGGGGGAGGGTTCCTGGCCTTCGTCGCCATGACCGGCGTCCCCATCACCGGCGGCATCGGTGACAACGTCTACGCCCCTACGACCCTGGCCCAGGTTCACTCGACCTATCGAACCTCATTCGGCGCGATGACCGTCAACCTCGAGCAGGTCCCCTTCGCCGGCCAGACCGTGTCCGTGACGGCGACCGTCGCCGTGGGCCAGTTGACGATCGAGGTACCCCAGGGCGTGGTCGTCGACGTCACCGCCCAGAGCGGCGTGCACAACATCAACTACCCCCAGGGCTACAACGCGTTCTACGTCGCGCCCCAAGCCGGTGCGCACCAGGGCCACCTGGAACTCAAGGTCAAGGTGGGCGTTGGCAACATGGAGCTGATCAGGGCGCGCTAACCCGCCGCCGGTCGTCAACCGGGGTCCTTGTGGCTATGTCGAATCGGCTCGTTGACCCCTCGCGGCGGCCGTGCCCGAACGGGGAAAGTCAATGTTCCTCGGGGGCGTCGGCGTCCAGGCGGGCGAGGAAGGGCTCCGCGTCGAGCTGGGTGAAGATGTCGCGGGCCTCCTTCGCCGACACGGCCGCCGGGTGGTCGCTCCCGAGCAGGTGGACCAGTTCCAGTTCGGTCAAAGCGACGTCGAGGTTGCAGTTGAGCGTGCGCCAGGTGTCGATGGAGACGGCGTAGAGGTCACCGGCCTCGTCGATTCGGCCCTCCAGTGCGGCGAGGGCCGCCTCCATCTCCGCTCGCGCCGACGCCATCCAGCGTCCCCGGATGAGCCGTGACGATTCGAGGGCCTGTCGCAGCCCGTCGAGGTCGCGCAACCATATCGACGCGCGGGCCTGCAGCGCGAGCGCCACGGGGCTGTTGATCCCCATCGGATCCATGGCCACGGCTCGCGCCGCGAGGTCGTGGGCCTTTTCGAAATCACCGGAGGCGTAGTGCACCATCGCGCTGGAGTGTAGGCGGGTCGTCATCCCCGCCATGGTCCCGTCCATCTCGTTCAGCGGTCTCGATTCGATGAGGGTGGCGGCGCCGTCGCTGTCGCCACCCAAGGCGAGCAGCACCGCGTTGAGGAAGTCCAGCCACTCCAGGGTCTCCTTGGCGGTGACCCGGGTGGCCAACTCGCGCAGCATCGAACGTGACTCCTCCCATCGGCCCAGTCCGATCCCGATCTCGGCGGCGTTCATGAGATTGATGTTCTCGGTGCCTCGCATGCCGGCCCGCCGTGCGATCTCCGCTGACTCGAGCGCCACGGTCAGCGTCTCGTGCGGGTCATCG
The DNA here is from genome assembly GCA_050010495.1 of Acidimicrobiales bacterium. Taxonomy (GTDB): domain Bacteria; phylum Actinomycetota; class Acidimicrobiia; order Acidimicrobiales; family RAAP-2; genus RAAP-2. The sequence goes on along the minus strand of JBEKKW010000004.1, from coordinate 48,257 downwards.
GGAATCGCGTACAGACTGAGTCCCAGGGTGGCCGACGCCTGCTCGCGCAGGGAGCCGGCCTCTATCGCGAGCGCGACCATGCCGCGCGCGAGCATTACCGCTTCGCGGTGGCGCCCGAGGTTGAAGAGCGCGTACGAGCGTGCGCCCAGCGCGTTGGCCAGCATCGTCGTGTCATCGAGGCGCTCGGCGTACGCGAGGGCCAACTCGGACCACTCGAGCGAGCGCACGATGTCGATGCCGTGGCCGAGCGCTCCCGCGACGGCCAGCGCCAACTCTCCGCGCACCTTGGGGTCGCCGTCGTCACCGGCGGCGTGGTACGCGTTCTCGGCGAGCGTCAACGCCTCTTCGCGCCTGTTGAGCCAGGAGAGCTGCGCCGCGACCTTGGCCGTGGCCAGGCCCACGGCCCTCTCGTCCCCGAGGGCCGCGTGCTCGAGCACGGCCTCGTCGAGCAGCGCCTTGGCCCGTTCGTTGTCACCGGCCCGGTGGGTGGCGTCGGCGGCCGCTTCGAGCAGCTTGGCCCGTCGCTCGCCCGAGGATGTCACGTCCAGCGCCTGGTTGAAGAGGTCGAAGGCCTGCTCGGGCGACCCGAGGGACATCGCCCGCTCGCCCGCCTTCTCCAGCCACTCGCTGGCCTTGGCGGCCATCTCGCCCGTGTCCGTTCCGTCGGGAGCGGCTCGGAAGGCGGCGTTGAAGTGGGCCGCCACGACGGCCGTCAGTTCCTCGTCGTCAAATGAGGCGTAGTAGTTCGCGGCGACCAGATGCTTGGCGCTGCGGTCGCGACGCCCCATCATGTTGACGGCGACCTCGCCGATGACACCCTGGACGAAGCCGTACTGGCCCCTTTCTGGCGAGCGGGGGTCAGAGTCGAAACGTAGGAACTCCTTGCGCACGAGGTCGCGCAGGTGGCCGTCGAGGGTCGTGCGTTCGCCACCGTGCACCGCGGCGAGGGACTCGGGAAGAAAATTCGTCCCAAGCACCGCCGCGTCTTGGAGCAGCGCCCGTTGCTCGCCCGGCAGAGCGTCGAGCCTCGAGGCGACCAGCGCCTGAAGCGTCTCGGGGATGTCGAGCGAATCGATCTCACCCTCGACGCGGTAGCGCCCATCGTCCTCGACGAGGACCGCGCGGTCGACGAGCATGCGCACGGTCTCGACCGCGTAGAGCGGGACGCCCTCGGCGCGCGCGAGCACGCTGGTGGTCACGGCGTCGGGCAGCCCCTGGACGAAGCCGTCGAGCAGGGCCCGCATCGCCGCGGCGTCCAGCGGATCGAGGTGCAGCGACGTGAAACTGCGCTGCCCGGCGCCCCAGTCCGAACGTCGATCCAGCAATTCTGGGCGTGAGAGGGTCACGACCATGATGGGGTAACTGCGCGACCACTCGAGGATCGACTCGATGAAGTCGATCAGCCCGGGGTCGGCCCACTGCAGGTCCTCAAACACCATCACCGTGAGGCCGAAGGAGCTGATCCGTTCGAAGAAGGTCCGCCACGCGCTGAAGAGTTCCTCGCGGTCGGGCGACACCGTCTCGGCCAGGCCGAGCAGATGGGCCAGCTTCGGTTCGATCCAACGCCGTTCCTGTTCATCGGTGACGAACTCGACCACCGAAGCGGCCAGCTTCTCGCGCGCGGCATCGGCGTCCTCGGTCTCGTTGATGCCGGCGCGCATGCGCACCATCTCACCGAGCGCCCCGAAGGTGACACCTTCGCCGTAGGAGGCGGAGCGGCCCTGGTGCCAGTAGACGATCTCGGCCAGCCCGTCGACGTACTTGAGGAACTCCCAGGCCAGTCGGCTCTTGCCGATGCCGGGCACCCCCGTCACCGAGACCAGCCGGGCCCGCTGCTCGCGGGCCGTCGCGTGCAGGAGGTCCTTGACCAGCCGCAACTCGTCGTCACGCCCGACGAAGGGGGGCTCGAGACGCTGCGAGCGGCCGAGGCCCTTGCGCTTGCCGACGACGCGCATGGCCCGCCAGGCGTTGACCACGTTCTCCTTGCCCTTGAGCGTGAGCGGACCGAACTCCTTGAAGGCGATCGCGCCCGACGCGGCGCGCCAGGTCGCCTCGTCCACGAGCACCGTGCCCGGCTGCGCCGCGCTCTGGACCCGGGAGGCCGAGTTGACCGTGTCGCCCAGCACCATGCCCTCCGAGACCTTGCCCACCGTGATGGCCACCTCGCCCGTGACGATGCCGCCGCGGGCTTCGAGCCCGTCGAGGCCGGCCTCGCGGCCGAGTTCGGCGACCGAGGCGACGACGTCCAGCGCCGCGCGCACCGCCCGCTCGGCGTCGTCCTCGTTGGCCAAGGGGGCACCCCACACGGCCATCACGGCGTCGCCGATGAACTTCTCGACGGTCCCGCCGTAGTTCTCGATCACGGCCTGGGCCCGTTCGAAGTAGCGGCTGAGCAGTTCACGGATCTCCTCGGGGTCACGCTTCTCGGCGAGCGGCGTGAAGCCCACGAGGTCGACGAACATCACCGAGCAGAGACGGCGCTCGGCCGAGGAGGCCTCCTCCAGCGCTGACGAGTCCGCGGCGGCCGCCGGCGCGGCACCCTCCACGGCCGTTCCGCAGTCGGCGCAGAACTTTTTGCCGACGAGTAGTTCAGCGCCGCACTGGGTGCAGGAGCGTGAAAGGGTCGCGCCGCAGTTCGCGCAGAACCGCTTGCCCTCGGGCGTCTCTTCGCTGCACTGAGGACACTTCATCTCACCCCCCAAAGCCTGAACAGTCGGTGACCCGCGATGCCCCGACGGGTGAAACCTTCACGTCCCCGGCGCAGCGAACAGGTGAAGGCAGCATACAAGGCCGCGCGATTTGTCCTCAGCGAGAGTCAGGTGAGGGCCCGATCGGCGGGGTCGATTGGGGCTGGGCCTGACTAGGCGCCCAGCTTCGCCCCACAGCCCATGCAGTAGTTCTGTCCCGGCAGGCGCATCTTGCCGCAACTGGGGCACGACGTCGCGTTGGCCGAGAGATTCGACTCGTTGAGGGCGTACTGGTCGCCCGATCGGCCCTCGACGTACTTGTTATTGACCATCTTGCTGGGGTAGCAGACCAGGACCAACGACCAGGGCCAAATGAAGCCGGTCAGGATCCACCAGGCCGAACGTCCGGCGTCGTGGTGGCGCCTCGCCGTGACCGCCAACGCCGGCACGATCACCATCACGAACCAGAGCCACGAGAGCGCCGGCACGCGAGTGAAGAACAAGAGGAAGTCGACGACGGCGATGAAGAGGGCGAACCACCAGTATTCGGCCCGCGTGGCGGCGCCGGAGAATGTCGCGTACTTCTGGAAGCAGGTCCTGATCGCCTCGGTGAAACTGACCATGTTTGCTCCTAGATTGCGTGCGCCACGTCCCTGTGGTTCACCTTAGGCGCGGTATCGCCGAGGAATTGGCGTCGGTTGTGGCGCGGTTCAGCCGCGCAGCGAGATCCGGGAATTGAAACGCGGTGTGCTGAGGGCGCGCTTGAGGCTCGGGAACGTATCCCAGGACTGCACGCCCAGCTGCACCACGAGCGCGACGGCGATGGCGCAGAGGAAGGCCGGCCCCACCTGACCGGTGCGCAGCATCTCGGCCAACACGAACATCGACGCGACGTAGGAGAAGGAGCCGCGGGTCACCCCGTGCAGGAACTGGGCCGACGCGTTCGCGCCGAGTTCTTGGTGGGTGAAGAAGGCCATCACCAGGCTCATCATCGGCAGCGCGGCGATCAGCCCGGAGAAGCCCGGTCCGATGCGTCCGGCCAAGGTGACCACGAACAGGGTGAAACCGGCCGAGAGCACGACACGCAGGGCGAGACGGTAACGACCGGTCTCTTGTGACGTGAAGTCGGTGCGGGGCCACCAGTGCAGGGCGACGGCGAAGCCCGCGGCCGCGAGCACGCTCGCGAGCAGGACCGAGAGGTCCAGCAGGTGCAAGGCCCCGATGGTCACGGCGAAGGTGGCGAGGGCCCCGACCATGGCGAGGGACGGCGACAGCCGCGCGGCCAAGAAGGCGTAGACCCAGATCACGACGACCTGGGCCGACGAACCGACGAGGATCGCTCCGGACATCGAGCTGGCGAAGGTGCCACCGTGCTGGAGGGCGACGAGCCACAGCAGCGGCAGGCTCGTGAGCGGCAGGCCGATCACCAGTCCACTGATGGCGTTGCCGAAGTGGCGCTGCACGAGCGTGCCGCCGACGACGATGAGGGGGGCGATCGAGACTCGCAGAAGCAGGAGGAACATGCCTCCAGAATACGGGCATACCGGCCTCAAAAGACTCGGACTATTGGCATATAGTGGCTTATTGGCCTCAAGAAACGAGAGCAGAATTAATTATTGCATTAATCTAGGAGGCAACTAAATCCGAAGGGAATTGCCATGGACGATATCGACCGCGCCCTCCTGGTCGCGCTGGTGGACGACGCACGACTGAGCTACCAACAACTGGCGGCTCAGGTGCACCTCAGTTCGAACAGCACGGCCGACCGTGTTCGCCGCCTGCGCCAGTCCGGTGTCCTCGCCGGCTACCACGCCGAACTCAACCTCGCCGCACTCGGCTACACCCTGCACTCGCTGACCGACGCGAAGTTGAAGGAGGCGGTGGACCGGCGCGACTTCGAGGACCAGCTGCGCGGTGTGCCGCAACTACTCAGCGCCGTGCACACCACCGGGGAGTTCGACTATCAGCTGCGCATCGTGAGCACGAGCACCAACGAACTCGAGACCGTCGGGGACACCCTGCGCCAGCTCGGGGCGCGCGACATCCAGAGTCGAATCGTGCTGGGCGAGGTGCGCTACAACTCGGCCCGCCTGCTCTGATTCAGCGGATCAGAAGGATGTGGCGGTGGCGAATCCCCTAGAGGGTGGGGGTGCGGACCGTCGTGCCGACCGGTAACTGCTCGCGACCGTCCGGGGTGAGGCGCCAGACCGATTGACGGCCCTGCACGGTCCACTCGAGCGGCCCACCGACCAGGGCCGTCTCCTCGTCGACCCCGAGCACCGTGATCGCCGGATCATGGGGCAGCAGGAAGCGTGTCACCAGGTCCGGGACGCGCTTGGTGAAGAAGTCGAAATGGGGGATGACGCGCACGTGGGGCAACAGCGCCAGGCCGTTGGTGCCCCCTTGACGGGGGTGGCGAAGTGAGGGGACCCACGAGGTCATGGCCATCGCCCCGGCGCTGCAGCCGGCCAGGGCCGCGCCGCCCTGCCAGGCGGCCACGATCGCGGCCCACACCGCGGTCTCACGCAAGGTGTCGGCGAGGAACCCGGGGTTGCCACCGGAGAGGTAGATGAGTCCGGCTCCGGCGACCTGATCGGCAATGGCCGTACTGTCAGCGTCGGTCCGGTCGTTGACGTCGAGGATCACGGCCTCGACACCCAGGCGCTCGGCCTGCTCGGTGCCGAGCTTGTGCCAACGCTCGACGACGGGCGGGCCGTCAGGGACGGCGGCGGTGGCTAGCTGGACGTAGCGTGGCGGTCGACCGGACAGCAGGCCAGCCTCGATCTCGGCCATCACGGGCAGGTATTCGCCTGATCCCACCAACGCCAGCGGGCCGGAGCCCGAAACGCTCATCGTGACCTGCCCTTCACCGTCTATCTCTTCCCGTCCCCACGTGCTCGAGGCGCCTGCGTGGCACCATCAACAACTCGAAGCACCTTACTGGTTCGAAGTACCGGCATTTCCGATGGGCCGACCGGTGACACCGGCCAGGGAAGTGACGCAAACGTGGCCGCGGGCCTCGACGCCACGCGTCGGGTCGGATCTGGTCGTGGCGAACCGACGTCGTCGACGACGGCCACTAGTGGACCAGGTGCATCAAGTTCTCTCGAACGTCGCTCAGGTGATGTTCGCATTCGTGCACGGCCTGAGCCGCGGCCCACAGGATCGTCACCTTGTTCGCCGTCAGCGGGCTGTAGGTGAGCTGGCGGCGCTCGAAGTCGGGGGGCAGCGCCTCGAAGGTCCGCACGAAGAGTCCCGACATCGCGCGCAGTTCGGTGGCGACGTCGGCGGGGGTGTCCAGCTTGTAGAGGCCGAGCGAGACGCGCTCGTCGCGGTGCATCGGTTGGCCGATCGGCTCGTCCACGACCGACGCGGTGACGATGCGCTCGCGAATCGAGATGAGGACGTCACGCAGGTGAGCCCCGTACTCGAGGATCGACCAACGCTCGCTCGCGGGACGAACGTGCCCGAGTTGGCCCGCCTCCTTGATGACGGCGATGAAGGCCTCGGTCGCGAAACCCAGGCGGTCGCGGATCTGGTCGGACGTGACGGCACTCCATCGGAATCCGCACTGCTCGCACGTCGCGTCGTCCGCCATGGGACCAATGTATCGGCGGGTGCGCACGCGTACGTCTTCGAGCCCTCGCACGAATCTGCTGGCCTCCAGCAGTTACGTTGGACTGATGCCCGACCCGCACATCGTGGAAGCGACGATCTACACTCAGCGACTCGAACTCCATCACCTGGCCGGCGACCGTCTCGTCACGCTCTTCGAGGAGCCCGAAAGCCAGTTGCCCTACGAAGGACGTGACTATTCCAATCCCCACCGGGTCCTGGTCGACGATCAGTTCCCCCTGCACTGGCGCGTCACCCAGGTGAATCAGGACGTCGCGTCCAACAAATGGTTTCTGCGTTGGATGGTGCTACGAAGTTCGCGCGAGATCGTGGGCAGCACCAGCTTCCACAATCCCCCCAACGACGTGGGCATGCTCGAGATCGGTCTGGGCGTGCACCCGGACTTCCAGGGACGGGGCTACGCGAAGGAGGCCCTGCTCGGCATGTGGAGCTGGGCCGTCGAGCAGCCGGGGGTGAGCGTGCTGCGCTACACGGTGAGCACGACGAACGTCGCATCGACGGCCATCATCACCGGATTCGGGTTCGCGCACGTCGGCGTCCAGGTCGACGAGAAGGACGGACCGGAGGAGATCTTCGAGATGACGGCCCGCGAGTTCACGCAACGTCTCAAGACTGAGTGGCGCACGCCGTGATGTTCCTTTCCCTCTCCGCCCCACGGGCGGCGGCGTTCCCGTGAGGACCCTCGAGTTCACGGCGCGAATAGAGATCACGGGGATCAACCCCTACATCCGGGTGCGGTCGCAGCAAGCGGCGGCGCTCCGTCGCAACTGGCGGCGGCCGATGCCGGTGTTGGTGCGGATCGAGGGAGGGTCGAACACGCCATGGCGCACCAACATGATGCCGACCGGCGACGGCGACTTCCTGCTCTATTTGCATGGTGAGATGCGTAAGGATTCGCAAACCGCCGTGGGCGACGAGGTGTCGATCCGACTGTCCTTCGACGCCGCGTACCGCGGCGGACCGGTGCACGACCTCCCGGAGGCGCTCCGGTCGGCCCTCGACGGCGACGTGACGGCCCGGTCGAACTGGGACCAACTATCGCCCAGTCGCCGCAAGGAGGTCCTTCGCTACCTCGCGAATCTGCGAAGCGACAACGCCGTGCGGCGCAACGTGGAACGCTTGATGTTGATGCTCGGCGGCGAGGACGGTCGCTACATGGGTCGAGACTGGCGAGACGGCGCCTGAATCGTCGCCGTAGTCCCGCCGACCGATTTCGGCGAGCCCGCTACGACAGATCAATGGCGTCGAGCAGCGCCTGCACGCACTCGGCCGGACCATCGACGCTGAGCGCCGAGAGCGGCGCGCGCCCGTTCAAAAGAAGCACGAGCTGCGAGGCCGAACCCGTCACCGTCACGGGCGGATCGCTGTCGTGGCCCACGTGCCAGGTCCCGTTCGTGTTGGTCGACGTGAAGGTGATGTACGCGTTCGTGTCGTCGATGAGCTCGTGGCGGTGCACGTAGAGGAACTCTGAGATGCCGTCGTGCGCGATCGACGAGGCGAGCGGTCGGGCGATGCCGAGGGCCAGTTTGGCGTCCCAGTTGTGTATCGCCGCCTCCTGCACCTGGTGGCGCGCGACCGCGCCGGAGGTGAGCGGCTCGCCCCACCACGTCCAACACGGTGCGTCGTCGCCCACCTCTCGCAGGGCCGACGCCAGTGACGTTGTGCCCGCTCGGAACCAGTCGATCGGCTCGTCGTCGCCAGGGTCATCGACGCCTTCGGGCGTCACACGGGCGCCGCTGTCACGGGCTAGGAGGTTGGCCGCCCAGAACCGATGGACTCCGCCCAGGTGAACCACCAAGTCGCCGAGGGTCCATTCGGGGCACGACGGCACGGCGAGGTCGAGATTGGCGCCGCCCGCCCGCGTGGCGATGTCGTCGCTGTAGTTCTCGATGGCCTCGATCCACTTCGCCATTGGCTCCCCCTTGCGCGTGAGAAGAGTGTAGGTGTGAACGTCGCTCGTCACCGGGTCGACGCTCGGGTCGTCGAGCCGTCTCACCTGGCGCGGTTCCTATACTTTTCGCCATGCTCGCCCTCAGTGATGAAGTGCAACGGGCCCTCACCGGCGGACGGCTGGCCCACCTCACCACGATCAATCCTGACGGCAGCCCCCAGATGAGTGTGGTGTGGATCGGCCTGGAAGATGGCGATATCGTCATCGGTCACTTGATGGGCGGACGCAAAGTGGAGAACATCCGCCGCGATCCCCGAGTGGCGCTGTCGGTCGAGGCCGAAGGGGCCAATCCGGTGGGCATGCGCAACCACCTCGTCGCCTACGGCCGCGCCCGCCTGGTGCCGGGAGGGGCCCCGGAGCTGCTGCAGCGACTGGCCCGGGTGTACCTCGGGCCGGACGTGACGTTCCCGCCGATGGACGATCCGCCACGGGGACACGTCATCCACGTCACGCTCGAACGACTGGCCGGCGTCGGCCCCTGGGCCCCCTGACGCCACGTCGGGCGCCGATCGGTGGCCGCCTCGCCATACTGGTGTCATGAAGGACTCGGTCTTCAGCCCGTCTGAACCAATGGCCTCGCGCAACGAGGTGTTCAGCTGATACCTCGACTACTTCCGCGCCCGACTGGTCGGACACATCGAGAAACTGCCCGAGAGCGAACTTCGCCGCAGCCGCCTGGCGTCAGGGTGGACGCCGCTCGAGTTGACGAAGCACCTGACCTACGTCGAACGGCGCTGGCTGGTGTGGGGCTTCGAGGGTCAGGACGTTCTCGATCCGTGGGGCGACCGTCGTGACGATCGATGGTTCGTGGACGAGACGGAGTCGAAGGCCGACGTCATCGCCGCGCTCGACGCCCAGGCGCGGCGCAGTCGCGCGATCATCGCGTCGAACGACCTCGCGACGCCGGCCCAGCCCGGCCCGCGCTTCAAGGATGGTGAGGTGCCGTCCCTGGAGCGCATCCTTTTCCACGTGCTCCAGGAGTACGCCCACCACCTCGGACACCTCGACGTCGTGGTGGAGATCGCGCTGGCCGATCGCCTGGCGCAGGACTAGGGCCGTCGAGACGCGAACCCGTCGCGGACGACTCGGCGAAGGGATCAGCCTCGCTGCTTGAGCCGTACTTTGAAGAGGCTGCCGAGGTGCGTGTTCTTGAAGCTGGTGTCGTACTTGAGCCCGTAGCCCGCGAAGCGGTCGAAGCCCACGTGACCGAGCCAGATGATGCCGATCGCGAGCACGAGGATGTGGTGGAAGTGCCAGCCGTAGAGGATGGTCAGCGAGGGCAGCAGGTAGGTGTGGCCCAGGTTGTAGAACAGGGCCCCGACGGTGGTGTTGCGCAGGTACCCCAGCATGAAGACGTCGGGCACGAACAGCAAGACCGGGTAGATCCACCAGTGCTGGTGGGTGAGTCGAAAGAGCAGTATCGAGGCGACGAAGAGGACGGCGCCGTCGAGACGTAGCCAGCGTCGCGGCTTGCCGGTGACGAAGGTTGGCTCCACCCACTCAACTTACGGGTTACGGCGAAGGCAACCGGGCATGTCGGCGCCATACGTCGTCGCGGAGCGTCGACCGTAGACTTGGGTGTCGGGCGCGTCGACGTGTCCGGTGCGGTAGAGAGGATCGTCATTCCCTTTCGTACGTATCTCGTCGCCACGCTTCTCGCCGCCTCCTCTGTGGTCGCATTCGCACCTCGCGGCGACGCGGCTTCGCTCCCGGGTCAGGTCGTGACCGTGCAGGCGGCGTCGTCCCGCTCGCTGGTGGCGGTGCTGCGCACGTGGCGCCTTAACGGCGACGGTCATTACGTGCGCGTGAGCGGTCCGTTCGTTGCCTTCGTGGGTTGGCACGGCGTCGGTCGTACCAGGGAAGGTGCCGAACGGACGCCCAGCGGTGTGTTCACGCTCACCCAAGCGTTCGGCAACGAGGCGAACAACGGGACCCGACTGGCCTACTTCCGCGCCGGGCCCGACGACTGGTGGGACGAGGACCCGGACTCCGCGCACTACAACCGCCACGTCATCAGTCGATCTTCGCCCGGGGGGAACTCCGAGAACCTCTTCTACTCGGGCCCGGTGTACGCGCACGCCGTCGTGATCAACTACAACATGAACCCGGTCGTCAAGGGCGCCGGCTCGGGGTTCTTCCTGCACGTGAGTGACGGTCTGCCGACCGAGGGGTGTGTGGCCATCCCCGCCGACGACCTGAACGTCGTGATGCGCTGGCTCGATCCGGCCCAACATCCGGTGATCAGCATCGGTGTGGGCTCGCAGGCGTTGGCGGTCCTCGGCCGCTAGCGGTGTGGGCCGCCGGTGCGATTCCCTAGGCTTGGCCCGTGAGGCTTCGCTCGTGGGTGATCCTGTTCTTGGCCCTGGACACTCTCTTCATCGTCGTCAAGATGGTGCGCCGGATCCAGGGCTTCGACGAAGGGGGAGCTCTCGTTCGAGCACAGCGCGAGAGTGCGGGCGACGCCGAACCTGATGAGGGTGAGCCGACGGACGCCTCCTCTAGCTCATGGCGCTCGCACGGGTCGCTCGGTAGTGCGAGGTCCATCGGCTCCATCGGCTCGTTCTGTTCGATTGGCTCGATCGGGAGCTCGTTTTCCATCGGCTCCATCGGCAGTTCCTGTTCGATTGGTTCGATCGGCTCCTTCGCCAGCGTCGGGTCGATCCTCTCGGTCGGTTCGCTGTGCTCAGTGGCTTCGGTCGGGGGACGCTTCTCGTCGCACGCGGTTAACTCGCCCGGTGACGACGGACGCTGAGCCGCGACGCTGGAAAGGATGGACGGTCGTTGTCGAGTTGTCCATCGAGATGACGTCTGGCGTCGGTCGAGTCGTGGCCTATCGCTTCTTCTTGGCCGCGACGACGCCGTAGTTGATCATCGAGTCGGCCATCGAGACCGTCATCTCGTGAAGGTCCCTCGGTTCGAGGGCTAGCACCCGCTTGATCTTTGTATTGTCGATCCTCAGGGGCTGGCCGACGTCGGGCAGGATGAGCCGTACCTGCTTGTCCCAGAGCGCGATGATCGGCACGACGAAACTGGGCAGGCGGCCGGTGGGGATCTTGAAGCCCATTGGGGCCAAGTGTTCGGCGAGGATGAGTGCCATCTCGCGCACGCTGTGGCTCTCGATGGAGCAGAGCAGCCGCTGGCCCGAGGCCTGCGGCGTCGTCATGGCGCGCACGTGCGACCACGCCACGTCGCGTACGTCGATCGGCGCGATACGCAGGTCGGGGATGGCCGGCACCGAGCGTTCCATGAGCTTCTTGACCGCCTCGGCCGAGAGGCTCCATTCGTTGGTGAGCAGCGGGCCCAGCACGATGCCGGGGCAGATGACGGCGAGGTCCATGGTCGAGGCGCTGGGCAGCGACGCCATGAAGTCCCAGGCCGCGCGCTCGGCGAGCGTCTTGGACTTCTCGTAGGCCGCGGCCTTGGGGCTCGTCACGTCCGACCAGTCCTCTTCGGTGAAGACGTGGTCCTTGTCGCGACAGTGGGTCACCGCACCGACGGACGACGTGAGCACGACCCGCTCGACGCCCGAGCGACTCGCGGCACGAAGCACGCGAAGCGCGCCCTCGCGGGCCGGGACGATCAGCTCATCGTCGTTCTTCGGGCTGACCGACGGGAAGGGGCTCGCCACGTGCAGCACGAATCGACAACCGGTCACCGCGTCGTCCCATCCGACGTCGCTCGTGAGGTCGGCCTTGGTCAGCGAGAACGATGTCGAGAGCCGTTCGCGCGCCGGAGCCGAGAGATGGGGCGCGAGGATCGTCGCCACGTCGTGCGTGCGACCGTCGGCCCGGGCGGTGCCGCGCACGGCGTAGCCGGCCTCAAGCAGTTGCAGGATGCAGTGCTGGGCGATCCAGCCGGTGGCGCCGGTGACGAGCACGGTGTCGGACATTCGATCTCACAGTCGACGGTGGGTGTGGAATCGACACTACCGACTGGGTCGAAGCGGCCCCAGTGGCGCTACCCGCGCACGGCCTCGAGGATGCGGGCCCGGGACTCCTCGCGGGGCCATGCGCCCAGGATCATGGTCGTGAGGCACGTCGGGCGCCAGCGCCGTTCGATCTCCTCGACGATCTTGTCGAGCGGTCCGATCAGCGCCACGTCGTTGACCATCGCGGTCGGGACGAGCGCGATCGCGTCGTCGCGGCGCCCGTCGAGGTAGGCGTCCTGGATGGCGTTGCACTCCTCGCCCCACCCCATGCGCGCGAAGACATCGAAGTGGAAGTTGGCGCCCCGGGCGCCCATGCCCCCGACGTAGAGGGCGATCATCGGCTTGATGAAGGAGGCCGCGACCTCGACGTCGTCGTGCTCGATCACCATCACGTTGCAGGCGACCTCGAAGGTCTCGGGCCCCGAGTGCGCGCCCGGGCGCGCGAAGCCCTCGGCGAGCGCCGCGCGGTAGAAGTCGTCGGACTTTGGGGAGAACCAGAAGGGCAACCACCCGTCACCGATCTCCGCCGCCAGGGCGACGTTCTTCGGTCCCTCGGCGGCGAGCAGGATCGGGATGGAGGGTCGCCACGGGTGGATGGTCGACCTGAGGGCCTTGCCCAGGTGCGTGCCGGCGTCCAGGGGCAGTTGGTAGTGGCGTCCGTCGTAGGTGACGGGCACGTCGCGCGCCATCACCCGGCGCATGATGTCCACGTACTCACGCGTGCGCTCGAGCGGCTTGGGGTAGGGCTGGCCGTACCAGCCCTCGACGACCTGGGGCCCCGACGCGCCGATGCCGAGCAGGACCCGTCCGCCCGAGAGGTGGTCGAGGGTCATCGCGGCCATGGCCAGGGCCGTGGGCGTGCGGGCCGACATCTGGCAGATCGAGGTGCCGAGTTTGATCGAGGTGGTCGCCGAACCCCACCAGGCCAGTGGGGTCAACGCGTCGGACCCGTAGGCCTCGGCCGTCCAGAAGCTGTCGACGCCCCAAAGCTCGGCGTCGCGCAGCAGCTCGACGACACCGCTCGGGGGACCGGCACCCCAATAGCCCGCTCCGACACCGACGTTCATGGCCCCTCCTCCGTCGGACAAATCATGACACCCGTTGGCAAATTGACCCTTGACTTTCGAGATACCTAGACCTATAGTTAACTAGATAACTAGTGAAATAGAGGCGAGATGATCGAGTTCTACTTGGATACGCGCTCCGGCGTGGCTCCCTATCTCCAGCTGGTGCAGCAGGTGCGCCGGGCGCAAAAGCTCGGCCTGCTACGCGAGGGCGATCAGTTGCCGACCGTGAAGGAGGTCGTGGCCAAGGTCGCGATCAATCCCAACACGGTGCAAAAGGCCTACCGCGAGCTCGAGCACGAGGGTCTCGCGACCGCTCGCCCGGGCGTGGGCACCTTCATCACCAAGTCGCTCAGCGAGGCGCTGCTCAACGCGCACGAACCGCTGCGCCACAGCCTGCAGGGCTGGCTGGTCGACGCGCGAACGGCCGGTCTCGATGACGAGAGTATCGAGGCACTCTTCCGGGAATGCTTTCGGTCGACCTCCTTGGCGGGTGTAGCGTGACCGCCGTTCTGGAGGCCGATGGACTGTCCAAGCGCTACGGCCGCCGTTGGGCGCTGAACGACTGCACGCTCAGTATCCCGGCCGGCCACGTGGTGGGACTCGTCGGGCCTAACGGGGCCGGCAAGTCGACGCTGCTCAACCTCGCGGTGGGCCTGCTTGGTCCCACCAACGGATCCATCTCGGTGTTGGGCGCCGCCCCGGCCGCCGACGCGGCCCAGCTCGGGCGGATCGGTTTCGTGGCCCAGGATCCGCCCACCTACTCCGGACTGTCCGTCGCCGATCACCTCAAGCTCGGGGCCCACACCAACCCGACGTGGGACAACGACCTGGCCGCGGCGCGCATCAAGCGCCTGGGGCTGGATCCCAAGCAGAAGGCCGGCAAACTCTCGGGCGGCCAGCGCGCGCAGCTCTCGCTCACCCTGGCCATCGCCAAGCGACCGGAGTTCCTGGTCCTGGACGAACCGGTCGCCAGCCTCGACCCGCTGGCCCGGCGCGAGTTCCTGCAGATCTTGATGGAGACCGTGGCCGAGCACCAGGTGAGTGTCGTGCTGTCGTCGCACCTGGTGGCCGATATCGAACGGGTCTGTGACTATTTGATCGTGCTCGTCTCGTCGCGAGTCCAACTGACCGGCGAGATCGAGGACCTGCTCGCGACCCACCACCGCTTGATCGGACCACGCTGTGATCCGTCGTCGCTGCCCGAGAACCAGCACGTCATCGAAGAGAGCCACTCCGAGCGCCAGAGCACCCTGCTCGTGCGTTCCGACGGTCCGATCGTGGACCCGACCTGGACGATCGAGTCGCTGAGTCTCGAGGACCTGGTGCTCGCGTACATGGGTCAGGGCCGCCCCATCGACGCCAGGCTCTGGTCGTCGCCGAAGGAGGGCGAGTGATCTGGCTGGCGTGGCGCCAGTTCCGAACCCAGGCCTACGTGGTCGCGGGGGTGCTCGCTCTGATCGCGGTCGCGTACGCGCTGACGGGGCCGAGCTTGGTGCACGTCTACGACACCAGCGTGCTCACCTGCAAGGCCCACGGCGACTGCTCGTCGGTGCTGGCCAACTTCGCCGCCCGCGACCACCTGCTGCGCGACCTCGCCCTGGCCGTGATATTGGTGCCGGCCCTGCTCGGACTCTTCTGGGGAGCGCCGCTCATCGCGCGCGAGATGGAGAACGGGACGTTCCGCATGGCCTGGACCCAGAGCGTCACCCGATCGCGGTGGATCACGACGAAGCTCTGCCTGGTCGGCCTGGCCTGCGTGGCCGTGGCCGGTCTGTTCAGCCTCATGATCACCTGGTGGTCCAGCCCCTTCGACACGATCAACAACAACCTCTACAGCTACTTCGACCTGCGCGACATCGTCCCCGTGGGCTACGCCGCCTTCTCGTTCTCGTTGGGCGTCACCATGGGCGTCTTGATCCGGCGCACGTTGCCCGCGATGGTCGCGACGCTGGTGGCCTTCACGGCGGTGCGCGCGGCCTTCACCATGTGGGTACGGCCCCACCTCCTGAGCCCGCTGCACTTCAAGGGGCCGTTCAATCTGAACCAGGGCGGGGGGATCGAGGTCCCGGGCCGGGGACAGTCGCGCGACTGGGTCATCTCTTCTTTGACCTTGAACAAGAACGGTGTGGTGATCGGCACCAACGGCGGCATCGGTCCCAACGACGAGATCAATTTCCACCCCGGTGCCCACGGGGGCACGGTCCTTCAGGGTGTGGGCACCTGTCCCACGGCGATCCCGCCGCCCACGAGCACCGGTCGGGGCGTCTCCAACGGCCAGCCGTCGCCGGCCGTGCAACACGCCGTGCAGAAGTGCATCAACAGCTTCCACATGAAGGAGGTGCTGACCTACCTGCCGGCCAGCCGGTACTGGACGTTGCAGTGGTACGAACTCGCCCTTTTCATCGTTATGGCTTTACTGCTGTCGGCCTTCGCGTGGTGGTGGGTTCGCCGCCGTCTCGCGTAGCTCAAAGGGGTACCAGAATGATCTGGATTGCGTGGCGCCAAGTTCGATTCCAAACATTGGTGGTGTCGAGTGCAGTCGCACTGCTGGCATTGTTCTTGGCACTCACCGGGCCGCATCTGAGTCACGTGTTCCACTCCGCGGTCCTGACCTGCCAAGCCCACAACGACTGCGGTTCGGTCTTGAGCAATTTCCAGCGTGAGTACCACTGGTTGAGGCTGGTGGAAATAGCGGTGATGGCCGCACCGGCACTGCTCGGGGTCTTCTGGGGAGCGCCGCTGATCGCGCGAGAGATTGAATCGGGGACTTTTCGCCTCGCGTGGACCCAGAGCGTGTCACGCAGTCGGTGGTTGTTAACCAAGGTGATCCTGGTGGGAGTAGTCAGCGTGGTGCTCGTGGGGTTACTAAGCCTCATGTACACGTGGTGGTCATCGTCGTATTACGACGTGTTCAAGGGCCAGTTCTCACCGCTCATTTACATGTCCCATGACCTCGTGCCGATTGGCTACGCGGCGTTCGCGTTCGCGCTCGGTGTCACGATGGGCATCCTCATTCGACGCAGCGTGCCCGCAATGGCCGCCACGCTCGTTGGTTACGTCGGCGCCTTAGCCGCATTTTCAGCGTGGGTGCGGCCGCATCTCGAAAGCCCCCTGCATCGAAGTTCATCCCTACAACTGTTCTTTAGCAGTTCGAGCGGCCCGGGAAGAAGTCCCAATAATTGGGTCGTTTCTCAGCAGACCCTCGATAGTGCGGGCAAGGTCATAGGTCAAGACGGTGGGATCGGGTCCAGCGGCGGAACCGACTTCGTGCCGACTGGTCACGGGTCGCCCGGGACGTTCCACTTCGTCGGCGTTGGCACGTGTCCCAACAAGTTTCCTCTTCATGGGAGCATTGGCGTTCATAGTCCCGCAAGCCCATCATTTATCCGCGCCATCAACACCTGCGTTCAAAGTTTTCACCTTCGTAATTTTCTGACGTACCAGCCCGCCAGCCATTACTGGACCTTTCAGTGGTACGAAATGTCAATCTTCATCGTGCTCGCCCTGGCGTTGATCGGTTTTTCGTGGTGGTGGGTCCGGCGTCGTATGACGTAAGCAAATTCTCATCGCGTAGGCCAAATCAGTGGCCGCCCGGTTGATGTCGCCACTCCTGGGACGCAACAGTGACATTCGACCCTTACAAATTTCATTTGTGAGAGTTACCATCAATTGATGGCAGCATTTAATTGAAGGTGACTCGCGTGAGTGAACTCGGAAACCGCAGATGGTGGGCGCTGGGCGCCGTGTTTCTCACGATTCTTTGCGTGGGCGTAGACAGCACTGTGTTGAGCGTCGCACTTCCCACGCTCGCGAGGACCATGCACGCGTCCGAGTCAGACTTGCAATGGTTCTCCTCTGGTTACCTCCTGGTTTTGGCGGCGGCGATGCTGCCGGCAGGACTGCTGGGTGATCGATACGGTCATAAGAAAGTGTTCCTCATCTCCTTGGGGCTCTTTGGAGTGGGCTCGGCGGCCTGCGGGTTGTCGACTTCGGTCGTTGAGTTCATGTGCGCCCGGGCACTCCTGGGACTGGCCGGTGCCGGAGTCGTCGTAATGGCAATTTCGACACTGACCGTGCTCTTCACTCAGGAAGAGCGACCGAAGGCGGTTGGAATCTTGGGGGCGGGGAACTTCCTCGCGTTCCCTATCGGACCAATATTGGGCGGTTGGTTACTGACAAATTTCTGGTGGGGCTGGGTGTTCCTCATCAACGTGCCGATTGTCGTAATCGGCGTGGTGGCCGCGGTTATCCTCCTGCCGGAGTTTCGTGCCCCCCAGCGGCCCGGTATCGACGTGACCGGAATCGCCCTGTCCACAGCGGGACTCGTCGCTGTGATTTTCGGCCTGATTAAGGCCGGAGAAAACGGTTGGCGCAGTTCTTCGGCGCTCTCGCTCACGGCGTTGGGCATTGTCATCGTAATTGCGTTCTTTCAGTGGGAACGGAGATTGACGAAACTTTCCGGCGATCACCCTTTGCTCGACATGACGTTGTTCAGCTCGCGATCCTTTACGTGGGGCGCGATCTTCGCCGCCTTGTCCTCGCTGCCTCTGATTGGTGTCTTGTTCACGATGCCCCAGTACTTCCAAGGAGTGCTGGGCAGTAGCGCGATGAGTTCGGGGCTGCGACTTCTGCCGCTCATTGCGGGAGTGCTCGTCGGCGCCCTGCCGGCCGCACGTGTGGCGCGCTTGCTTGGATCCAAGATCACGGTGGCGGGCGGATTCGCGGTCCTCGCCCTGGGATTGAGCGTGGGCACGCTTACGGGCGTTACGTCGAGCGAAGCGTTTCTCGCGACGTGGCTGATCGTTGTGGGTGCCGGGCTTGGCCTCGTGCTGACGACGGCCACGTCCGCCGCGCTCGTCGAACTGTCACCCGAACGCAGTGGCATTGGCTCGGCGGCGTTGGAGGCCATCGACGAGGTTGGCTCGCCGTTGGGCGCGGCGATTTTGGGCAGCGTCGTGAGTGCGGGCTACGTGGCTCGACTTGGACTTCGCGGTTTTTCGAGTGCGTCCGCACACGCCGCTCGCGCCAGCGTGTTCGGTGGTGTGGCGCTCGCCCAAAAGGTTCACTCATCCCAGATGCTGAGCAGCGTGCGCATGGCCTTCGTCCACGGCGTCGACCTGGCGCTCTTGGTGTCTGCCGGGATTGCGGTCGTGGGTTGTGTCCTGACGCTGATCTTCTTGCCCCAGACCAATTCAGTGAGGTCGCCACATTCTGTCGAGGAGGTGCCCGATGTTAGTGTCGTCCAGTGATGTGCCCTTTCTTGGACTGCGCGAGCGCAAGACGATCAAGACGCGACTGAGCATTCAGGGCCACGCGTTTCGGCTCTTTTACCAACAGGGCTTCGAAGCGACGACGGTGCGTGAGATTATCGAAGCGGCGGACGTCTCGGAGAGCACGTTCTTTCGATATTTCGCGACCAAGTCCGACGTGGTGTTGAGCGACGGTTTCGATCCACTCATCGTTGCCTCATTTCGTCGTCAGTCGTTGGACAAGAGTCCGATCGGCGCGCTGCGGGCCGCATTACTCGAGGTGTTCGGCTCGCTCTCGACGTCGCAAGCGAATGAGCAGCGCGAACGTATGCTGCTCATCCTCGATGTTCCTGAGCTGCGCGCTACGTTGATCGACCAATTCGCCCAGAACATGTGGTTGTTGACAGAAGAGATGGGCGAGCGAACGGGCCGCAATGGCGATGATATGGCGGTGCGATCGCTCGCGGGAGCTGCCATTGGCGTGTGTCTCGCGGCGCTGTTCGCGCTCGTCGACAACCCGGCAGCTGATATTTCGCTGTTACTTGATGAAGCCCTCGCACACTTGGAATCGGGTTTCCGCGCGCTGTGACGGGCGACGAGCGTTGCGCAGGGAGCGCCAAATCATTGATGATTGAGTTTGGCCTACCGGTTGTCCATGATCAACACGCTGCCCGATCCCGTGGCGACGAGCTGGCCCGAACCGTCGACGATCTCCGCGCTGGCGAAGGCCACGCGCCGCCCCGGTTTGGTGACGCGCCCGGTCGCGATCAACGCTTTTGCGCCCGCGCGCACCGGGCGCAGGTAGCTCACGCTCAGGTCGATCGAGGTGTAGGCCACGCCGGCCTCCAACGTGGAGTGCACCGCGCAGCCGATGACGGTGTCGAGCAGCGTGCAGACCAGTCCTCCGTGCACGACACCGATGGGGTTGTAGAGCGATTCGTCGGGCACGCAGCGAAAGACGACTCGACCCTCGTCCACTTCGTCGATGTCCAGTCCCATCAGGGCCGCGATGGGCGGTGCCGGATAGAGGCCGCTACGAATGCTCTCGAGGAACTGTCGACCGCTCATCGTAGGGGCGATGCTCGCGAGTTGCATTGGGTCGTGCCAGGTGACGAGCTTCTCGCGCGCGGGGCCGAAGCGCGCTTCGTCGAATGTGGGGCCGTCGCTCATGGAGTTCCTATCAATTTGGCGTGCCGGACGCTTCTCGTGACACGGGCCGAGGATCGTCGCTTGACTGGCGTCCCGGTGCCAAGAAGCAGCACGTTAGCCCCGACAGAGCCGCCATCGAGGTGCTGAAGAGCCAGAGGTGGCGGAAGTGGGCGAGGGCCGCGAGCTCGCCGTGGGGCGTGCCGAGCAGCACCACCAGCACGGCGATGCCGATCGCGCCGCCGACCTGGCGGGCCGTCTGGTTGACGGCGCTGCCCACGGCGTAGCGCTCGGCCTTGAGGCTCGAGACCGCCGTGGCCCCGAGCACCGGGAACGTGAGGCCGATGCCGAGGCCGAGCACGATCGTCGCCGGCAACCAGCGGGTGACGTACTCGGGATGCAGGCCAATGCGCAGCGCGAACATCGAAAGGCCCAGCGTGAAGATCGTGGTGCCGGCGAGCAGGACCTTGCGAAATCCCACCCTGGTCGCGAGCCGTCCGGCCGGCCCGGCGACCGAGGCCACGACGAGCGGTCCGGGCGTGACGGCGAGACCGGCCCAGATGATGCGGTAGTGCCAGACGCCCGTGAGGAAGAGGATGTTGCCGAGCAGCATCGCGAAGAAGCCCATCGAGTACAGGGCCGTCGCGATGTTGGTCACGCTGAAGGAGCGTGCGCGAAAGAGCGTCAGGTCGAGCACCGGCTCGGCGTGGTGGGCGCAACGGTAGAGGAAGGCGAGGCCCAAAACGACCGCGAGAGCGAGGGTCGCGACCACCCGCGAGCTCGACCAGCCCCAACTCGGTCCCTGGGTGATCGCTAGGACCAGGCTCGCGAGCGCGAGCGAGACGAGACCGGCGCCGAGGTAGTCCGGAGCGGGGTGGTGGACTTTGCGCTCGCCTTCGACGAGGACGCGCCGTCCCATGAGATAGGCGAACGCCCCGACGGGGAGGTTCACCAGGAAGACCCAGCGCCAGCCCCCGAGCGTGATGAGCGTGGCGCCCAGCGTCGGTCCCGTCGCGACGGCCAGGGCCCCGACGCCGCCCCACAGCGACACCACCTGCGTGCGCCGTTCGTGGGGGTAGGCGGCGAGCAGCAGGCTGAGCGACGCCGGCAGCATCGCCGCCGCGCCCGATCCCTGGATGACTCGCCCGGCGATGAGCAGCGGCACCGACGGGGCCAGCGCGCACAGGGCCGAGCCGAGGCAGAAGATGCTCAGACCGAGGTAGAAGACCCGCCGGCTGCCGACGCGGTCGGCGGTTCGCCCGGCGACGACGAGCAGCGACCCATAGGTGATGGAGTACGCCGTGATGACCCAGGCCAGCGCGGCCGTCGAGTCGTGCGAGAAGCTGCGTTCGAGGGCCGGGAACGCCACGTTGACAATGGAGAGGTCGAGCGAACCCATGAAGGCGCCCAGCGACGTCACCACGAAGATCAGTGTCCTCGCCCTACCGGCCTGGCGATTCGCCTCTCCCGGCCCTGTAAGTCTTTTCATGAAACGGACAATAACATAGTGCATAGTGTGATGCAACTGACTAGGATGGGGTTATGGAACGAAAGAGTTTTGCGCAGATGGACTGCTCGGTGGCCCAGTGCCTCGAGGTCGTCGGCGAATGGTGGACGATGCTGATCCTGCGCGACGCCTTCCTCGGGGTGACCCGTTTCGACGCCTTTCAGGAGCGTCTCGGCATCGCAAGAAATGTGCTTCAGTCCCGACTCGCGCGCCTCGTCGAGTCCGGCGTGCTCGAGCGGGTCCCCTACAGCGAGCACCCGCCGCGCTACGACTACCGACTCAGCCCCAAGGGCCGGGACCTGTGGCCGGTCGTCAACGCGATGCGCCAGTGGGGTGACGAGTACGCGGCGCCCCACGGTGCGCCGGTGAAGCTGGTGCACCGCAGCTGCGGCCACGAGGCCCAGGGTGTGATCGTGTGCAGCGAGTGCGGAGGGACGATGAACGCGCGCACCGTGCAGGCGATCGCCGGCGAAGGGCGCACGCGCTTTCGCCGCAAGACGGATCAGTTGACGCGCTAGGCGTCGAGGAGACTGAGGCGGCCCGTCAGTCGGTACCGTCACTGCCCGGTAGAGTTCCAGGCACGTCGAACGGAGCGTCCATGATCATCGCCACCACCAACGACCTCGCCGGTTACCGGATCACGAGCGTGCTCGGCGAGGTCAACGGCCTGACCGTGCGCACCCGCAACGTCGGCGCCCAGATTGGGGCCTCCCTCAAGGCGCTGGGCGGAGGCGAGCTCAAGGGCCTCACCCGCCAGCTCCAAGAGGCCCGTCAAGAGGCACTCGAGCGACTGAGCGACGCGGCCGCCGCGATGGGCGCCAACGCCGTGCTGGCGATGCGATACGACTCGAACGAGCTGCAGGCGACGTTCCAGGAGATCCTGGCGTACGGCACCGCCGTGGTGGTGGAACCGATCACCTAGTCGCGCCGGCGTGCGTCTTGTCGCAGTTGGTGCTCACGTTGTGCGCACTGCACGTGTCGCACAGCAGTATGAGCCGTCGACAGGCGAGGTTGGCGCAGTTGTAGTAACGGCTCGTCGGCCCGTGGCAGCGCTCGCAGGTGCCGATCACTTTCACCCGTTCGGAGAACTCGCGGTTCATGCGCGCGTCGAAGAGGTACAGCGAGCCCTCCCACAGGCCCTCGTCGGCGAAGGCCTCGCCGTAGGACACGATGCCGCCGTGGAGTTGGTAGACCTCACGGAAGCCCCGTCGCTTCATCACCGCCGTGAGCACCTCGCAGCGTATGCCGCCCGTGCAGTAGGTCACGATCGGGCGGTCCTTCAGGTGGTCGAACTGGCCGCTCTCGAGTTGGCCGACGAAGTCCCGCGTCGTGCGCACGTCGGGCACGACCGCGTCCTTGAAGCGGCCGATGCGGGCCTCGAAGGCGTTGCGGGCGTCGAAGAAGACGACGTCGTCGCGTCGCTCGACCAACTCGTGGACCTGTTGCGGACTGAGACGGACGCCTCCGCCGACCACCCCGTCGCGGTCGACGACCAGTTCGCCGGGGGCGCCGAAGGAGACGATCTCGTCACGCACCCGCACCCGCAGGCGGGGAAAATCGGCCCCCGTGCCCTCGGACCACGTGACCTCGATGTCCTTGAAGCCCGGATACTCCCGGGTGCGCCTGACGTAGCTCGTGAGCGACGTCATCGCTCCGCCCAGGGTGGCGTTGATGCCGTCGCGCGAGATGAGAATGCGCCCCTTAATTTCGAGGTGCTCACAGAGCGTGCGCTGCCAGAGCAGCACCGCCTGGGGATCGGCGATCGGCGTGAACCGGTAAAAGAGAATGATCTTTTGCGGTTGCACCGGGCAATTTTATCGGACCCCGCCCACGGCCCTTCGCGCCATTCGAGCGAACGGGCAGCGAACCCGAGGGGTCAGGCCGTCGGTGGATAGCAGCTGTGCGCCTTCCAGTTCCACGCGGCGAGCACGGAGGCCGGGATGGTGATGGGGCAGGTCGAGTCCTGCGCCGCGCCGAGACCGTCGTTGTAGACCGTCCACGTCGGCGATCCGACCGGTCTCGTGAAGAGCAGGTAGCCGCCATCGTCCTGGTCGCCGATCTGGGCCTGCAGTGAGTTAGGGCTGGCGTCGATGGCGGCCGCCGCGTAGTACAGGTCGGTGGCGGGGTCGAGCGCGTAGTAGGCCGTGCCCGCGGCCAGGCCCGTGTAGTCCGACACCGGCAGCCGGTGCGACGCCGCGCCCGCCGCCAGGAGGCTCTTTCGCACCCCGGCGCTCAGCACGAGATTGCGGGTCCCTCCCTGGGTCGTGGTGGTCGTGGCCACCGTGGACGAGGTCGTGCTCGTCGAGGTGGCTGACGGGGTGGACGAACCGCACGCGCTGAGTGCCAGGGCCCCGATCACCAGCGCTGCCACCGCGACGATCGACCGGTTCATGGTCCCCCTTCATCCCCGCACGCGTGGTCGAACGCGGCGCCGACCTCGATCGACGGGCACGGGGCGACGGTTAGAGCTTGAATCCACCTTCGGGTGGGGCCTCCGGAGGAGCCGGCGCCTGGCCGGAGGAATCGGTGGGACTCGACGTGTCGCTGGCCGTGTCGTGCTCGGCCTCGAGGGTCTGCAGCTCTGCGACCAGGCGCTCGATGTCGCCGGGGGTCTGGTCCGTGGCGGTGCCGGTGTGCTGCGCGTAGACCGCGGCGCCCAGCTCGCGTAGCAACGCGTCTGACTTTCGACCGGCCTTGACGTCCTCTAATTTGGACTGTCCCGCCTTGCCGGCCTCCTGGGCCTTCTGCGCCGCCTGCTGCGCCGCCGCCTTCATCTTGTCCATCAGGGCCATGGTGTGCCTTCTTTCTCTCTAGAGTCTTCCGAGCAGTCCCTCGCGCGCGGGGTGCGACGAACTCTCGTCGTTGTGCTCCTCATTCTCGAACTCCCGGTGCAACGTGGACTGCAGTATGACAGGTCCGTCGCCGGCGAGGGTGATGAGGTTGAGACCGGAACCGCCAAAGACGGCGGTCATGATGGTCTGGGCGTTCAACGCGCCGACCCGTTCGACGTTGTAGGTGACCGAGTCGGCCCAGGCCACGACGGCGCCAGCGTGGATCTGGATCTTGCCGCCGTAATCCTTGGGGTTCATCTCCGCGATGGTTCCGCCGCCGCCCAGGATGAGGGTGCCGGTGCCGGTGAAGTTCTCGAAGATGTAGCCCTCCTTGCCGCGGCGGCCGGTGTTGAAACCGGCCCAATCGATGTCGTAGGCCACGGTCGATTCGGCGCAGATGAAGGCCCGGCTCTCCGCGTGCCATCCCATCGAACCGTCGAGTTCGATGACGCGCACCTGGCCGGGGATCTCGCCGGCGAAGCCCACGAGCCCCGACCCCCCCGAAGGCGTGAACCACTGGAAGGCGAGGCTCTGACCGCTCAGGGCCCGCTTGCCCACTTCGACGGCCGTCGACAGGGCCGCCTTCAAGAATCCGCCGCCGCTCGACGCCGCCTGCTGGTTGGCGGCATCGGCCTTGCCGCCGGGCGTCGAGAGGCGGGTCTCGAGGGCGACGTTGGTGGTCTTCCAGCGGAACTTGGTGGCGTCGGCGAACATCGACTGTCCGGCGTCGAGTTGGCAGGTGATGTGCTGCGCGAACTCGCCGGCGATCTTGCTGGGAATGGTCATAGGCCTCCTCGACTCCGAAGATTAGTGCGGCCGACGGCCTCGCGCTCCGGGTGTCGCCGTCGCGCGTGCTGGTGATGACCGGTGGAACCATCGACCGGGAACTGCTAGACAGACGTCGATGAGCATTCGACTGCTGGGACTGCGAACCGTGATCTACCCGGCGCCCGACCTGGACGGCGCCAAGGCGTGGTGGAGCCAGTTCCTGGGCACGCCGCCCTACTTCGACGAGCCCTTCTACGTCGGCTTCAACCCTGGCGGCTACGAATTGGGCCTGTTGCCCGACGCCGACCCCGACAGCGGTGCCCTCACCTACTGGGGCGTCGAGGACGTCGACGAGGCCGTCGCGGCGGCCCTGCAGATCGGCGCCCGCGAGCACACGCCGGCCAGCGACGTCGGTGACGGCATCATCACCGCGACGGTGAGGACGCCCAGCGGGTGCGTGGTCGGCTTCATCTACAATCCCCACTTCGAACTGCCCGCCATCGTGGGATAGCCGTCGAGGTGGGGGTCTATCGCGTCGCGAATCGGGTGATGTAGCCCGAGTAGCTCGAGACCCACACGTCGCCGGTCAGGGGGTCGTAGGTGATCCCGATCGGGTTGTCGGGCACCGGCACCGTCTGGATGATCTTGAGGTTCGACGCCGCCAGTTCGGTCATGGTGGAGCTGCCGTAGTTGACCACGTACAGTGCGGTGCCGTCACTCGAGATGGCCAGGGAGCGCGTCAAGACCCCGGTGTGCGTGACCGCGATGATGTGCCCCGTCGCGAGGTCGACCTTGGTCACGTCGCCGGGGATGTTGAGCGTGAGGTAGGCGAACTGGCCGTTCGGGCTCAGCACGACCGTGCGGGGGTTCTCGCCGACGTAGATCTGGCTCACTTCGGCCAGGTCGGCGAGGCTGACGCGCACCAGCACGTCGCCGCCCTGGATCGCGACGTAGGCGAAGCGTGATTGGGGGTCGATGGCGATGCCGCGCGGCGTGCCGGGCATGGGCAGGGTGGCGACGACGTGGTGGCTGGCGACGCTGATGATCGAGAGTGTCCACGAGCACCAGTTGGTCACCAGGACGTACTTGTCGTTCGGCGAGACCGCCACGAATTTGGGCACGAGTCCGACTTCGATGACCTGGTCGATGCGGAAGGTCGCGGTGTTGATGCGGTAGACGTAGCTGGGCGTGTCGCCGGCCGCGCGGGCGCTCGACGGCGTGCAGGAGTCCTCGCCCTCGGGACCCTGGCCGGCGCCGAACATCGAGTAGTTCGAGATGTAGAAGTACTTCCTGTCCGGCGAGAAGGCGCCCTCGACGGGCGCACCCTCGACGACACCGCCGGGCAGTCCGAAGTTGTGCAGGTCGATCGTGGTAGGGATGGTCGTGACGAGCGCGCCGCTGCGCGCGTTGAAGACCGACACGGTGTGCCGGTACACCATGTTCTGCGCGAAGACCAGCCCGGTGCCCGAGGCGTCGACCGACTTAGGGGTGATCTCGTTCGAGTAGTACTGACCGATCTTGACGAGGTGGAGTTGGTCGGCCGGGATTGGCGGCAGGGTCGTCGTGGTGCTCGTGGTGGTGCTCGTGCTCGTCGTACTGCCCGACGGCACGGTGGAGGTCGTCGAACCGATCGCCAGCGTCGTGGTCGTCGGTGCGTCGCTAGCGTGGCTGTCGGGGGAACGCGCGAGCAGGACCGCGACGGCGACGCCGAGGGCGATGATGACGAGACCGAGCGGGACGATCCTCGCGTCGAGGGGCCGCGCACGCTGGTGGCGAGGCTGCATCACTCAACGGTAATGCCCGATGACCAGGCGGTAAAGGACGCTCGGGCCACCCCGGGCGCCTCGACGCGCCGTACCGCTAGGGCGCGGGCTCCGTGTAGCTGAACATCCAGCGGATGCCGAAGCGGTCGAGACAGACACCCCAGTAGGCCCCCCAGGGCATGTCCTGCATCGCGACGGTGTCGCTTCCGCCATCGGAGAGCGCGCCGAAGGCGCGGTCGGCGTCGTCTCGACTGTCGAACTCGAGACTGATGGTGGTGTTGTTGCCGATCCTGGGATGTTGCCCCATTGATTCGAGCATGTCGGTGCCCATGATCAGGTGGCCGTTGAGGATGGGCAGCTCCACGTGCATGACCTTGCCCTGGTCGCTTTCGCTCAGTGCCGCCATGGTCGGATCGCCCGGGAGATCCCGGAATCGAAAGATCGGCGAGGCGTACTCGGTCGCGAAGACCGACTTGTAGAAGTCGAACGCCTCCTCGGTCGTTCCCGGGAAGTTGAGATACGTGTTCACTCTGCTCATGACGGCCTCCGTTTCGATTGTTGCACCGTACTACGTCGCACCCTCGGCGTGGATGCATGAATCGCCACGTCGCGCGAGGTGAGATGGGGCCCGGCGTCGCGGCCGACGCGCGTAATGTCGTGGCGTGGATGCCCAGGAACAGCGCACCGTGGCGGCGGCCACGTTCAATCGATGCTGGGAACTGCTGGACACCGCTGGACGCACCGGCGACCAGGACCGCGAGTTGCTCACCAGCGCCTTCGCGAGTCGCTACCACTGGTCCCTGATCGGCGACGTCGATCAGCTGATCACCAGCGACTGGATGGTGTCGAGGGCGGCTGCGGCGCTCGGCGAGTCCCACCTCGCGGTGACGTTCGCGAGATTGGCCAATGACGCCGCCGAAGGGGCGGCGGTGCCGGACTGGCTGGTGGCGTCGACGGCCGAGGGGATGGCCCGCGCGTACCTCGCGGCGGGCGAGCACGAACAGAGCCGGGAGTGGGCCCGTCGCGCGGTGCGCCTGGTGGGACTGATCGAGGACGCTGAGTCGCGCGATGTGATCGCCGATCAACTGGCCGACCTTTTGTAGCCCCTCGGTGGCGTCGTCGCGGCCGGACGTGGCGCAACGTCGCCGCTGGCACTCCCTTTTCGATGCTGTCTGGATAGTGTGATGGCCATGAAGCACGCCGGCCCCGAGGCGCTCGACCAACTCGAAGGACTCTTGGACGAGTTGCGCGGACTCGACGGGCTGCGCGAAAAGGGCCGCGGGGCCTTCTTCGTGCACTCGCGCTCGCTGCTGCACTTCCACGAAGACAGCTCCGGCCTCTACGCCGACCTTCGAGAGCACGGCCGTTTCGTGCGCCTGCCCGTGACGACGCCGCGCCAGCGCCAGTTGTTCGTGAAGCGGGTCCGCCGGGCCATGGTCACGGACCAGCCGGTCGCGCGATGAGTGACGACGCCCGCTCATCTGGCGTCCGGTCCGATAGTGGGTGACGGCTTTGGTCGAGGTCAGGGACGTGAGGCCGAGCTGAGCGTGCAACCATGAGCGGCGGGGACGCCGGGCCCTCGACGCCGGGTGACCGGGTCGTCGATGTGTGCGCGTCGCTGCCGGGGGCCCAGTTGACGTTTCCCTTCGGCCCCCGCACCGCGGTGTACAAGGTGGCCGACAAGATGTTCGCCCTCGTCGCCACGGACGGGGACGGGCAACGCGTAAACCTCAAGTGCGACCCCGACTACGCCAGCTATCTGGTCCAGCAGTACGACGGGATCGTGCCGGGCTATCACATGAACAAGCGCCATTGGATCACGGTCACGCTGGCCGACACGGTGCCGTGGGATGTGGTCGAGGAGCTGATCCACGTGTCGTACGACCTGGTCGTCTCGTCGCTGAGCGCTAAGGTCCGAGGCGCCCTGACGGATCGGCCTCGCGACGGTCGCTGAAGACCGCTCACCGGATGGACCGCAAGGACTACGCGTCGTCCTTCTCGTCGTGGTGCTCACTGAATCGAAGCACCAGCAGCCCCAGGAGCAGGAAGACCACCACCCCCACCCCCACGCCGAGAGAGATCAACGTGTCGTTGAAGTTCGATTGGGCCAGCGACGTGCTGAGGGTCAGGTGGGCCGACGCGCTCAGGATGTCCCGCACCCCGGCGAGGATGCCGATCACCAGGAACGGTCGAACCGGGAAGACCGACGCGCGAAGGTGCCCGAACACGGTGTGGGCGATGTCGAGCAGGATGATCACGACCAGGATCCCGTCGATCGCCGCGACGACCGACTGGGGGAAGGTCCCCCAGTGACTCAGGAAGTCGACGATGGTGCGCACGAGCACGATCCCGGCGACGAGCAGCAGGCTGGCCACGATGGCGTACTCGATGGCGATGATGAACCAGCGCACCACCGAGTCGGTCGCGAACCCCTGGTGTTTCTTCATCTTGGGTTGGTCAGCCATCACTGCGAACGTTACTGCTGTTCGCCACGGACCTCGCTGAGACGGGTCTTCTCCTGCTCAGCGAGCTCCGCCTCGTGAGGCCGCAGACGCGGCCGCGTCCCTGCCGTGCGACGATGAGCGACCGGTGCCAATATGCCTGGGTGACCCGTCGCGCACTCGTCGTCGCCCTCATCGCCACCGTATTCTCATTCGGCGCCGTCACGGCGAACGTGGCGAGTGGCTCCGAGGCGATCCCCTTGGCGGCGCCCTGTGGCGTGACGGGTGCGGCGCCCTACCAACACGTGGTGTGGATCCTGCTCGAGAACGTCGGCTACTCGGTGGTCGGATCCTCGAGTGCGCCCTATCTCAACGACCTGGAGGCGGACTGCGGGCTCGCGACAAACTACTACGCCGTCGGTCATCCCAGTCTGCCCAACTACATCGCGTTGACCTCCGGTTCGACGCAGGGCATCACCAGTGACGGTGAACCGAGCGCGCACCCGCTCAAGGTGGCGAGCATCTTTTCCCAACTGGGCCGCGGATGGCGCTCGCTCGTCGAATCGATGCCCTCGCCGTGCGACCACGTGACGAGCGGCACGTACGCCGCGCGTCACAATCCCGCGGTGTACTACACCACCATCAACTCGACCTGTCAGACCAACGACGTTCCGTTGACCCTTCCGCTCGATCTGAGTGCCCCCTTGACGATCATCGTCCCCAACATTTGTGACGACATGCACAGCTGTCCGGTCTCAATCGGCGACACGTGGCTCAGCCAGATGGTCCCCAAGATCCTGGCCAGCCGCGAGTATCAGGCGCGACAGACGGTGCTGTTCATCACGTTCGACGAGAACGACACCCAGAGCGTGAATCGAGTGCCGACGGTGGTCATTGCGCCGTCGGTCCCGCGCGGCGAGCGCGTGAGCGAATCCTTCACCCACTACTCGCTGTTGCGCACGACGGAGGCATTGCTGCACCTCTCGTTCCTGGGCGGGGCCGCCAGCGCCCACTCGATGGTGGGCCCCTTTCACCTCTAGGGGGCAACCGTCGTCACGAGCGCGATCTCACGGGCCCCGAACGACGAAACGGCGTCAACGAGAATCTTCCGGCGCCACCGCCGATTGCCTACTTGGCGAGACTCGCCTCAAGGGTGATCTCGCCGACGCCGGCCAACGCGCGGCTGATGATGCAGCTCGTCTTCGCCGCTTCGGCGTGCTTGAGGAAAGTGGCCTCGTCGATGCCCGGGACCACGCCCACGGTGACGAGGTTGATCGTGGTGATCGTCGGCACCCCGTCGACCGGGCGCAGGGTCACCGTGGCGTCGGTGGACACCGAATCGGCGGGCGTCTCGGCCTGGCCCAGCATGTTGGCCACCGACATGGAGAAGCAGGCGGCGAGCGCCGCGCCAATCAGTTGCTCGGGGTTGGCGCCGGGCCCATCTTCGAATCGTGACTTGAAGGTGTAGCCGCCGCTGATGGTGTCACCGGCGCTGAACGTGCCGGCCCCCGTCTTCAGGTCGCCCTTCCATTGTGCAGTTGCCTTTGCCGGCATGGCCGTCTCCTCGCTACTCCCGTGTCGCTGTCGATTGACGGTCCAATGTTAGGGCGACGTCGCGCGTCGCCAGACGGAAAGGCCCTCGGCGGACGCCGCGGGCTCGCGGCGGCGCGGCCGGCGCGGCCGGTCAGTTCCCCGGAGGTCGGTACGTCGCCTTCTTGGCGACGGCCTCGTCGATCTGGGCCGGCGTCAGCAGCGGCACGGTCCTGATCGTGGCGCCGCCGCCGGCACTCACGGTGATCGCCGCAGCGGCCGCACTGACGTCGTCGGGGAAGTCGGCGATGACGTAGACGTCGGCGCCGCCGAAGGCGAAGTTAAAGGATTCGATCTTCCCGCCCAGGCCCTCGATCAATTCGGTCGCCGCCGCAACCCGAGCGGTGCCGCCCTGCGCCTGCACCCCTCGAACGCCCTCGAGGCTGTAGCTCACTTCCAGCAGATATTTCGACATCGGGCCCCCTTCTCATCGCAATGTCCACGAACGTACTCCGGCGCGGGCGACGATGCCGCCGACGCGATGCCCGAGAGCGGCCCGAGGGCCGGTCCGCTCAGTAGGCGTAGTGCTTGCCCCAGTTGAAGGCCGCCAGTTGGGAGCCGTCCTTGCAGGAGTAGGCGTAGTAGGTGCCGGTCCACGCCGCGGCCCAGGCCGAACCGGTGCCTTCGCGCGTCGAGGTGCACTTGAAGCCGGCGGCCTCGTACGTCTTGCCCTTGGCCTTCACCGCGCCGGCGGCCGCCTTGGCGGCTTGGTTGCAGGTGGCGCCCTGCACGGCGATCTGGGCGTAGACCGAACCGCCCTTCAGCACGCCGGCCTGGCACTGACCGGAGCCGAGCGGGGCCGGACTCAGGTGACCGGACGTCGAATCGGCGGGGTTGGTGATCGTCGCGTAGGTGTAGTCCCGGCCCCAGTTGAAGGCGACCTGCTGGAGACCGTCCTGGCAGGAGTACGAGTAGTACGTGCCGCCCCAGGCGCTGGCCCACTCCGATCCGGTGCCCTCCTTCTGGCCCGAGCAGGAGAAACTGTCGGCGTGGTAGCCCGCGCCGGCCGCCTTGTCCGCTCCGGCGGCGACCAGCGCCGCCTCGGTGCACGAGGCGTCGGCCACGCCGACCTGGGCGTAGATCGACCCGTCGGGGAAGCGGGCCGCGGCGCACTGTCCCGAACCCACGGGCGGCGGTTGCAGGTGCGAGGACGCTCCCGCGATCGACGTGCTCGATACCAGGCCGACGCTCGCGATCGTGAGAACGGCGACGAGACCCGCGCTCCAGTCCAACCGCCTGGATCCCTTCCTCGGGCGTCGATGCGTCGCCATCGCCAAATGATAGCGAGACAGGGCTGGAAAATCTCGGCCGCTAGGGGTGGTACCGGGCCCGCGCGAGGTCGATGCGGTAGCTCGAGCGCGGGCCCCGCAGGGGGGTCCCCTCGGCGTCGTAGTGCACCAGTGCTCGATCCTCGTGGCCGTGGGGGGCCAGGCCGCCGGCCCGGATCACCCGCCACCAGGGGACGTCGGCGCCGTAACGTGCCATCACCTGACCGACGGCCCGCGCACCGCCGGAGCCGAGCGACGCCGCGACGTCGCCGTAGGTCATCACCCGTCCCGGCGGTATCGCGGCGACGACTTCCAGGACGTGCGCGACGAAGCCCGCGGGATCGCGGAGGTCGTGACGCGATTGGCGGTCCCGCGTCACGCCGTCGTCGCGGTGTCGCGCCACGCTCGGCTAACAGCCCAGGCTGGTTAGGGGTGCGACGTGGCGGCTTGACGACGTGCCCTGCGTGTCGCTCTGGGTCCAGAGCAGTTCGGTGGCGTTCACGCGCACGAGGTCAACGGTGACGGCGGCCACAGATCCGCCGAAGGCCCGCGTCACGTGGCACCACGAGGTCGCCGAGGGGTAGAGGCGGAAGAGTTCCTGGCGCAGGCCCGACGCGTTGGTCACGACCGAGAAGAGCGAACCATCGGGTGCCAGCAGCAACGTGTTGCTGGTGGGGATCGAATCCTCGCCGTAGTTGGTGCCCGGGACCTTCGGCAGCACGATGTTGGTCCAGTGCTCGCCGGACGAGGTCGACTCGATCAATGGGTACTGCGAGGAGGCGTCGAGCAGCATGACGTCGCGGTCCGACGTCGCGACGAGTTGCTGTGAGAAACAACTGTTGAGTTGCAGCATCCAGCTCGAGGGGGTCCAGCGCACGCCGTGCCCCGCGCCCGCGTGCGCCGGTCCGACCAGGAGCGGCTGCGACGAGCCGTTCATGGCGCAGTTGCCCGACTGGAACGGCCCCAGGGCGACGCACGGCCCGTCGCTCGGGCAGCCGAGCGTCGACGCCGTCCAGGTCGCGCCGCCATTGTTCGTCACCTCCGTCGGCACGAGACCGCGAAGGGTGCCGCCCGGGTACGTCGTGTCGTCGTAGCGGTCCGGGCTCGAGAAGAGGGCGACTACCGCACGCCCCCGCGTGACGAAGCCCCCGAAACTCTCCAGCGTCGCCCCGGGCGGGACGGGCACCGTGCGCCACGTGGCGCCCCCATCGACGGTGTACAGCGCCGCGTCGTAGACGGGCGGGGCGCTGCCGTTCTCTTCGGTGTCGAAACCGGCGTACACCGAGTCGCGATGGCTGGGGTCGGCCAGTACGGTGGCGCACTCGGGATTGGCCTTCGGCGCGGTGAACATCGTGAGCTTCGTGCCTCGCAGGGCCGCGGGCGCGCTGGCGCTGGGAATCGACCGGATCTGCTCGCCGTTGGTGATCACGAGACCCGAGGGCTGGCACCACGCGATGAGGTCGTCGCCCTCGGCCGCGATGGCCGACGGACCGGCGAACGTGGACGACCGGTAGGGGACCCGGCCCAGCTGGGCCCACGTCTCGCCCGGCGAAACGTGCAGGATCTTCGGCGCCACCACCACGTTGAAACCGGCCCCGTCCTTGAACGTGCTGAAGGAGAAGTTTCGGTACTCGGGGTGATCCCTGGGGGCGGACGCGATGGAGAGGTTGAATCCGAAGGCCTGTCCGATGAAGGACTGCAGGGGCGCCCAGCCGCGCACGTTCACCACGAACCCGGCCGGTGCGCTCGAACTGCTCAAGTGCAGCGTGGCGCAGCGCTGACCCTTCAGGCACTTCGTGGGCGCCGGGGCGTCGAGGTGGACGGTCGTTTGCGCGTCGTCCGCTCGGAGCGCGCAGCCGGACGTCGCACCGAGGCACTGGATGCCCACCGAGTAGGTGCCCGATTGGAGAGGGTGAACGAAGACCGAGTGGCCGTTGTTCTCGAGCCACGCGGTGTCGGGCACTTCGAGCACGGCGTGAAAGGTCGTGTGGGATGTCCATTGGAGTTGGATCGACTCCTGCAGGCCGTCCTGGCAGCCGTCCCAGCAGAGATTGCCGAACGACCGGTTCGATGGCGCCGGCGGGTTCGAGTCGTGTCCGGTCACGGTGACCTTCTCACCGGGCGTGACCGACGCAGTGGGCAGGGAGATCGTCACATGGCCGGGGGTGACGGCCGGTGTCGTCGTGGTGGGGCCATGGGACTTGCCGGTCGAGGCGAATACGAAGGCCTGCAGCGCCACGACCAACGTCGCACTGTGCAGGTTCGGTACGCGAAAGCAACCCGTGATGTCGCCGTTCGGGGCCTGATCGATGAAGTTTCCCGGGGCGGCGCAGAGTGAGGACGGGTCCACCGACGCCGTCGGAGGATCGGCGAGGCGCGCTAGCGCGGACGTGGAACCGGCCAGGCCGGAACCGCCCACGACGAGACCGAAGGTCGTCGCCAGCATTGCCACTCCGACACGGAGCAATCTGTTGTTCGCCATCGCATCTCCACGTCAACGTCAGTCGGGCTCCGCCGAACGACTTCTGCGTCCACCCTAACGAGGTGGCCCTGTGCAACGCCGGGCAGGAGGCGCACCGCCCGGAGCGTGGATGCTGGTGCCCTACGGAATTGGTCTTCGGGCAGAACAGGGACCGCCATGTCCAAAGCTTGGGGTGTATCGGCCCCTAGTGCAGGGCTACGTTCGACGGCACGACCACGACCGGCGTGGTGGCGTGCTGGGTGACTTCGAGACTCGTGCTGCCGAGCAGCAGTCCGGGCCGCTTGCCGTGGCCCCTGGACCCGACGACGAGGAGGTCGGCGTTGACGGGAGGTTCGCTCGCGCGCAAGAGTACCGAGCAGGCGTCGCCGTTGTCGACGATCCAGTGCAGTCGTTGGACGTCGACGCCGTACTCCCCGGCGATGGTCGCCAGCGCGGTGGGCATTTTGTCCGCGGAGAAGTGCGTGTCCAGGTGCTCGAGCATGCCCGTCGCGTGCACGACCACGACCTCGGCGCCGGTGTCGGCGGCCAGTCGCACGGCCCAGCGCAGGGCGATCTCGGAGTCGTCGGAACCGTCGAAACCGACGGCAATCGTGCGAAAACTCTTCATGGGGCGCTCTCCTCGTCGTCGATCGAGCGGACCATCTCGAGGGCCGAGGCCCGCTCGCGCATGATCCGCTCGATGTTGTCCGCGCCCGGACCTCCGCTCGAGGTCCCCTCGTCCGCGTCGTCGAGTCCGAGCGCGGCACCCAACGCCGCGCGCACCGAGGAGCGCAGCGCGGCGAGGTCGTAGCCGCCCTCGAGGAACATCGCCAGGCGACCGGGCCGCGGCGCGAAGGCCGCCACGGCCTGCGCCATCGCGGCGTAGTCGCCGCTGGTGAGCTGAAGGTCGGCCATCGGGTCGGCCCGATGGCCGTCGAAGCCCGCGGAGACCAACACCCACGTGGGGCTGAACGCGTCGATGACCGGAGCCGCGACATCGTCCAGGGCCCGGCGCACGACGTCGCCGGTGGCCCCGGCCGGCAGGGGGATGTTGATCGTGCGGTCGAAGGCGTGACGGCCGCCGACCTCGCTGGCCGAACCGCTGCCCGGGAAGAGGGGCCACTCGTGGGTCGAGACGTACAGGACGTCGGGCTCGTCCCAGAAGATCGCCTGGGTGCCGTTGCCGTGGTGCACGTCCCAGTCGACGATCAGAACTCGCTCACCCTGGCTGAGCAGCGCTGCGGTGGCCACGGCGATGTTGTTCAGGAGGCAAAATCCCATGGCCCGATCGGCGAGCGCGTGGTGACCCGGCGGCCGAGCGGCCACGAAGCCGACGCCGTCGTTGCGCCGCTGAAGTTCTTCGACGACGGCGAGGCCGCCGCCCGCGGCGTGCTTGGCGATCGTCCACGAGTCGAAGGTGGCGTAGGTGTCCTGGTCGATGGCGCCGCCGCCCTCGTAGCAGAAGGCGCCAAGTTCGTCGAGGTAGCCCCCGTCGTGCACGCGAGCCAATTCCGATCGCGTCGCCGCGTACGGGGGCACGACGATGAGGTCGCCGTCGAGATGGAGGTCGGCGACGCCGGCCACGGCGGCCTTCACCCGGTCGGGCCGTTCCGGGTGGCCCGCGTCCTCGTGAGCGGAATCGTCATAGGTGCCATTCATCACCAGGACCATGGTTCAGACCCCTCCCGCAAGGTGCTCGCCGTGCAGCGTCGCGCTCTCCTGCGTGGGTTCGATCGAGAACGTGACCGTCGCTTCGCCATCAGCGAATGACGTCTTCACCGGGTAGCCCGAGTGGCGGAACACCGCGAGCATGTCGTGGTTGCGGGCCAGGGTCTCGGCGGTGAAGGTGGTGATACCTCTCGCCCACGCGGCGTCGGCCAGGTTGGCTAGGAGTAGGTGCCCGAGTCCCAGGTGTTGATGCCCGTCATCGACGATGAAGGCGACCTCCGCCTTGGTCGTCAGCGGATAGCGATCGAAGCGACCGACGGCGAGCAGTTCACCACCCTCTTCGACCACGAGGGCTAAGCGATCGACGTAGTCGACCTCAGTGAGATGACGGACCTCTTCAACGGAGAGCTCGGGGTGCAGCGAGAAGTAGCGGCGATAGATCGCGTCCGAAGTGAGCCGATTGTGGAACCGGACCAGTTTCTGCGCATCGTCGGGGCGAATCGGTCGAAGCCGCGCAGTGGTCCCGGTGCGCACGACGACGTCGTGTTCGAGCTCGCTCGGGTATCGGCCGGCGACGAAGAGGTCACGCTTGGCGGCGCCGACCAGATCCTCGCCGCGCGACGTGCCGAGAAGCCGTTCGTTCACGGCCTTGACCTGGACCGTACGTGCGTCAAGCGAAGGGCACATCCTGCGTGACGATCGAGAATTCTGGGACCGCCGAGATGTTGGCCGGTGGCCCCTCCGGCCTCTCGCCACTGGTGGGTGGACTCAACCGTTGTCATCATCCCATCGTCCTCTCCCGAGAGGGCCGCGACCAGGGTCGAAGGTCCACACGCCGTGCACGCGAACGGCTCTAGGTACTATGAACGGCCTTCGTGCGCCTTCGTCACTCGGGTCGTCGCCCCGTCACTGTCGACAGTGCCAACCTACCGTGCGCGCTGGCGAACTTTACCGTACGGTTTCGCCCGAAACGGGGTTCTCCACGATTCAGCGATCACCGACCCCTTTCGAGGTGGCGACTACGAAGGAGATTCGGTTCACGCCGTGATGATGCTCGAGAGTCGGGGAATGACGGGACCCCACACCTCTTCGAGCCACCTGGACGGTTCTGGTGTGGACGAGCTGGCAATGGCCGTGTGGACGCCGACCGCGGCGAGGGATTCGGCCGTGGCCAGGATGTCGTCCGGGCCCAACTCGTCGACATTGACGAGCGCCGTGACCTCGATCTGGGCGAAGTCGCGCCCTTCGGTGTCGCAGTGTCGCCGGAGCACGTCCAGCTTCGGCGCGATTGTCGCCGCGTCGCCGAAGATGTTGCAGGCGTCGGCGTAGCGCGCGACGAGGCGCAGCGTCTTTCGCTCGCCGCTCCCGCCGATGAGAATCCGCGGACGGGGCGAACTGACTGGCGGGGGCGAGCACAACGTTTCGGCCAGTTCATAGTGGACGCCGTGAAAGGGACCGTTGTCGTCGCTCCACATCTGGTTGCAGATCCGTAACGTCTCTTCGAGTCGCTCGAAGCGTTCGCCCAGCGGGGGGAACGGTACGCCCAGGCCGAGGTGCTCCCGTTCGTACCACGCCGCCCCGAGTCCGAGTTCGGCGCGACCCTCCGAGAGCACGTCGAGGGTGGTGATCGTCTTGGCGAGCAGCCCGGGGTGGCGGTAGGTGACTCCGCCGACGAGCAGGCGCAGCCGGAGCCGGCCGGTCCGGCCCGCCACGAATCCGAGCGTCGTGTAGCCCTCCAGCATGGGCTCCTCGGCCGGCCACCTCGCCTCCATTTGGAACCAGTGGTCCATGACCGACAACGTGCGGACGCCGATCGCTTCGGCCGTGAGCGCCAACGCCGTCAGCGTGGGGGCCATCGCCGCGGGGCCGCCGGGCCAGGTGAATCGTGGCACGTGGAGGTCGAGGTTCATGTCACCGCCTTCTCTCAGGGACGTGGCGTACCGATAGCAGCAATGTACAGCGAGTCGATCGCCCACCGTTCAACGGCGATCGGCGGACGAAGGTCTCGACAGCAATGGACTGAGTACGTGCCCGTTTGACGAGAAGTTGAAGTATTTCGGCGGCGGCGTCTGTATATTGCACGGTAAGTACGCGCGGGTTACTCAGGCCTCACGTTCGTGAGGACATCACAGAGTCGAACATCACGTAAAGGAGAAGGTGCGGATGATCCAGGGGGGACGAAGGGGCTCGTGGGGCACGACCTCGGACGCCCGGGTGCGTTCGACGTCGGATCTGCGCCGGGCCGTCACGTACGTCGTGTACGGCGAGCTCGCCTTCCTCTTCTTCACCGCCGTGAGCGTGGCGCTGCATCCCGGTTTCGTCCTGAAGTGGGACGAGGGCGGGATGAGTAACTACGGTTTGCACATCAAGACGGCCGTTCCCTACACCCTCGCCCTGGTGCTGCTCTCGGTGTACAGCCGGCGGGCGGCGCTGCTCTACGCCGACGGGGACGGGCGATCGCGCCGACTGAGCGTGATGCTGAGCATCTACAGCGCGGTCGTGCTCTCGGTGATGGTGAGCACGTACTTCTATTCGCTCAACAACACGCTCAAGGACATCCATTTCACCTTCGGCACCCTGCTAGTAGTCGTCGTGGGCGTGTCGTCGCTCTGGATGTACCAGTTGTGGCCGCCGACGATATCGGTGCGCCTGTTGCTGGTCGTCCAACTCTGCGGCGACGTGATGGCCCTGTTGACCGTCGTAAGTGGGCTGCATATCCTCTTCGCGGCCGAGATGCTGTCGAACGTTGGCTTCGCGTCACTCGTGGTTCGAACCGGACGAAGGGTCGCCGCCGAAGATGACGAGACCGACTCCCTCTGCCCGATGACGACGTAACTGCGCCTCGTTCGCTGGTCCCTACGAGCGCTATCTCGTACCGCGTGTAGATCCACCATGACGACGTCGTCCACGGACCGGCGGCGACGTTGGTCTCGAGCGCAGCGGCCGTTATGGTGACTCCAAGAAGAACCTTCGATGGGGGATCCGTGCAGCCAGCCACCGGCATGAAGATCGGCATCAGCGAAAACGGCCCGTACGTCGTCGAAGGCTCCGTGCCGCTGGCCCGCCAGACGATCGTGACGGACGAGGCGGGAGACTCGGTCGACTGGCTCCAAGGTGAAGCGTTCGAGGTGGGTGACTCGTACAACCTGTGCCGCTGCGGTCAATCGAACGCGAAGCCCTTCTGCGATGGGTCGCACGCTCGGGTCGGTTTCGACGGGACCGAGACGGCCAGTCGGGCGCCGTACGGGCAATCGGCCCGGGTGCGGCGAGGTCCGACGTGGCACATGTCGGACGATCCCTCGCTGTGCGCTTCGGGCAGATTCTGCGATCCCAACGGTGACGCGTGGCACTTGGTGAAACAGGAGGGTGCCGAGGCCGCTCGCCTCACTTCTCGCCAGGCCTGTCTTTGCCCGTCCGGTCGATTGGTCGTGTGGAACAAGGAGACCAACGTCGCGCTGGAGCCGACCTTCGAGCCTTCGGTGGGGCTGATCGAGGACCCGTCCCAGGGAGTGGCCGGACCGATCTGGGTCCGCGGTGGGGTTGCGATTACGAGCGCGGACGGCGAGACCTACGAGGTTCGCAACCGCGTGACGCTCTGTCGATGCGGTGCCTCGAAGAACAAGCCGTTCTGCGACGGCTCCCATGTTTCGATCGGGTTCACCGATTGAACCGCGGCCGCGACACAGGGCCTGGCCACGTTTCGGTGCGCTGACCTTGATATATGCCAAATCTGACATATGATGGCGAGATGGCTCAAGCCGCGACCACGTCCGACGTCTTCAACGCCATCGCCATTGAACCCCGACGCGAGATTCTCGA
Source organism: Acidimicrobiales bacterium (assembly GCA_050010495.1). Lineage (GTDB taxonomy): Bacteria > Actinomycetota > Acidimicrobiia > Acidimicrobiales > RAAP-2 > RAAP-2. The sequence goes on along the minus strand of JBEKKW010000004.1, from coordinate 8,477 downwards.
TCTCTTGTTGAGCGGGGAGAAGCCGGTCGGGACGATCGTTGACGAGTTGTCAATATCCCAGCCCCAGGTCTCTAAGCATCTGCGCGTACTCAGTGACGTCGGTCTCGTGCGGTGTCGGGCGGAAGGACGGCGACGGATCTACCGACTGAACCGCGAGCGTCTGCGTCCGCTGCAGGACTGGTTGGCGACGTACGAGCGGGCGTGGAACGGACGCATGGATCGGACGGAGAACTATCTCAATGAGCTACAGCGACAAGGAGACCAACAGTGACACCTCATCGGCACGGCCCGGCAGCCATCGAATTCCCGAACGACCTCGAGATCGTGCTCACTCGGAGGTTCGACGCACCGATGGAGCTCGTCTTTGACGTCTTTACGAACCCGCAGCATGTGCGCAAGACCTTCGCGCCGTTCGGAGAACAAGTGACCGTGTGCTCGATTGATTTGCGGGTTGGCGGGGACTATCACATCGTCATGGTGACCAAGGACGGTGTCGAGTGCTCCTTTCGTGGAACCTACCTGGAGGTCGAGCCCCCTACCCGGACCGTCGAGACCTGGCTGTTCGAAGGGTGGCCCGAGGCGCAGGCCGTCGAGACCATGGAATTGCACGAGAGTGACGGCGTGACGACGCTGACGCACCGGCTGGCCTTCCGCGACCAAGCGGGTCGTGACCACATGACCAAGTTCGACGGCTTCGATGCCAGTTTTGACAATGTGGAGGTCTACTTGGGGGAACTTCTAGAAACCGGGTGATCGGTTAGCCGGCCAACGGGGAGGAACTCCCCGCTGGAACGATCCAGACTCGTCCGTTCGCTCCTAACTTCTTGGGCGACCCGACCGTCACCGTTGCGAGTGGCGATTCAGTGAGCGGGGGTCGGCGCCGGCGGCGGCCATTCCCGTCTGAGAAGGCCGTACACCCACGAGTCCGAGACCTCGCCACTGACGACGCAGTCTTCTCGCAACGTCCCTTCCCGCACGAATCCAAGCTTCTCCAGGACGCGGGCCGAGGCCGCGTTGCGCGTGTCGGTCTCGGCCTGGACTCGATTCAAGTCCCATGTGTCGAAGGCCCACTGCAGCAAGGCCCGCGCGGCTTCGGTCGCGAAGCCGTGACCCCACACGGCGTCGTCGAAGCAGTAGCCCATCGACGCGCTGCGGAAATCTCGGTTCCACCGGGTCAGGCCGCACCAGCCGATGAACGTCCCGTCGGACACGCGGTCCACGGCCAGCCGTGTCCCGGTGCCTTCTTCGGTGACCTGTCGACAAGTCGCGATGAACCGTTCCGCGCGCAGGGGTTCGCTCCAGGGCGGTGCGTCCCAGTAGCGCAGCACTCGGGCGTTACTGTGCAGTGCGAAAAGGGCGTTCACGTCAGAGTCGTCGAAGGGGCGCAGTCGCAGGCGAGAGGTGTGCAGCGTGGGAGCTGGCAAGGACATGTGTGCCATGGTACGTCGTCACTTTGGACGCATCTCAAGGCCGTGTGAACCGGCGCCAAGTGGTGGAGTGGTTAGTCGGTAGGGACTTCGCGCGACGGCGCCGGTGCCGGTCATATTGGCCGGGCATCGGATGCGTTGAGAGGTGGCACGTCTCTCCCACGTGAAAGTGGAACCTAACTCGATGCGTCGTCGCTACGTGGTCAGATGGTTGACCGCGGCATCCAATATCTCCGGGCCGTATCGCAGCCCGATCGAGATATGACCCTCACCGGCCTTCTCCGCTAGATGGGCCGTTGGAATCTTGCGGGCCAGCCACCGGCCGTGACCGGGGGGCACGTTTTCGTCGAGCGCGCCCTGGAAGAGGGTGACGGGCACCTCAATGTCCCCGACGTCGAATCCCCATGGCGAGAGGTAGCTGCTGTAGTCATCAACCAGGCACCGCAGGCCGGTCTCGAAGGTCTTGGCAACGGCCGTCCTGACCTCATCGGTCTTCGGTGAGGCGAGAGCCTCCCGGTCGGGTCGACACCAGTTCGTCTCGGGTCCGTCAGCACCCAGTAGGTCCAGAAGCGCGTTGATGTCGCGAAGGGCAGTCTCGTATTCGAGGATATCGCCGGCCTTCATCCCGTCGTAGAAGTCAAGGTCGGGTTGACCAAATGGAGCGAGGCCGCCGACGGTCACCACGCCCGAGCAGCGTTCGTCCAGACCCGTGGCCAGCGCCGGCGGACCACCACCGGAAAATCCAATGGAGACGACATTCGTCAAGCGCAAATGGTCGAGGAGTTGCGCCACGTCATTACCGGTATCGATGACCATTCGGTTGTCGAGACCCGAACTGCGCCCGTAACCACTTCGGTTGAATGAGAGTGCCCGAATCCCTCGATCGGCCAGATCGTCCAGGCGACTATTGAAGACGATCAGGTCCGCCAAGGTGCCTTGATGAAAGATGATCGCCGACTCACCCTCAACACCATTCGACAGATACTCCAGGGTCCGTCCGTCGCTGAGCGTCAGGAGCTCGGTGGTCATTCGGATGACCATAATCCAACGGGGTCAAGGTCACTTCGCACCGAAAACCCTTGGAGATCGATATGGCGAGATTCACCTGCTGCTTGGGGTCGAGGGTGACAGATCACTCGGTTGTCTTGAGAGACACTTTCCCTTATTTGGGAAGCCACGCTTGGATGACCGGCATAATGGAGCAAAAACAGGGGGTTGGGGACGGCGACGCGGTGGCTCAAACGAATCGTTTCAAATGGACCGATGGCGGCAAAGAACTGGTCGGCTCGAAGGGCAGCGGTCTGCTCAGCTGTCTTCGAGGAGAATGAAGGTGACGGCAGCTAGTCGATGGCGCGAGGCACTCGAGGGCTGGTCGATCCCCGAGGACATTCTGAGCCGCGCTCGGGAGAGTCCGTGGATTCATCCACCAGAGCTCTTCGACGTTCCTGACACGATCGCTAATTCTCCCTCGCACGAACGGGCGAGGGAGGCTCTCGGCGACGAAGCCAGCGTTCTCGATGTTGGTTGTGGAGGAGGAGTGGCGACCTTCGCGCTGGTCCCGCAGGTTCGCCGGGGCGTCGGCGTCGATCAACAGGTCGAAATGCTGTCGATGTACTCAAGAAATGGCGTCCGCTTTGGCGTCGACGTGGAGTCGATCGAGGGTCTCTGGCCCGAGGTGGCCCCGCAGGGCCCGGTGTGTGACATCGCTGTCGCGCATCATGTTGTCTATAACGTGCCCGACATCGTGCCGTTCATGCGGGCGCTGAACGACCACGCTCGCCATCGGGTCGTGTTGGAACTCCCGACCGCCCACCCCTTGACGAACATGTCGGCGGCCTGGAAGCATTTCTGGGGACTGGAGCGGCCCAGCGGTCCCTCGCAGCTGGATCTTTTCGAAGTGGTTGGTGAGATGGGATTCACGGCGCACCTGGAAGAGTGGCACGGGTCGATGCGAGTGGAACCGCACCTCGACCAGGCCGCTCGGTACATGCGAGTGCGGCTCTGCCTTCCTCCCGAGCGAGAGACCGAGGTTCGTGACTTTCTTGCCAGTCAGAAACCTGTGACCGAGATCGCTCTCGCGGCCGTGTGGTGGGACGTCGAAAGCGAGACGGGAGGCAGCAGTGCGGTGCGACCGCACGATCTGTAATGAAAGGGGACGGACAGCACCCCTTCCGTTAGGGGTTCAGATCCCCTGACCGGAGTGGTCAAGAGGTACTTTGGACCAGATGAGAGGCAAATCATGCGGAAGTCATAGAGGAAAGTGTTAAGGGAGGGATAGTGGCCGTTGATGACCTATTGAACGACTTACCCGGGATTGCGATACTTCTTCGCGAGGCACGGGGTGCCTACGGGGCTGCGATTCGAGAAGCGGTGGCTCTAGCGGGAATGCAGCCCTTGCCAGTCAATGGCCCTTTGATCGTTGGCGGACTCCACGAAGGAGTTCCCTTCGATCGACTTGTGAGTCAACGCAGACAGTCGATAGTCAAGTACGAGACAATTGAAAGGCTTTTTGAAGCCGGTTACCTCTCAGGTGCTGCAGACAATCCAATGCTCACGGAATCGGGCCATGAGGTTTCGCACGTGATGATGGAGGCCGTTACGACATTGACCGGGGAATTACGTGCTCGCTTGGGTGACGATGGAATGGAGAGTTTCCTCGTGGGTCTCTTGTACTTAATCGAAGTGAAGGAATCAAGAGAAGAAGAGAACTGACGCACCCCCAACGGGATTCGAACCCGTGCCGCCACCTTGAAAGGGTGGTGTCCTAGGCCGCTAGACGATGGGGGCCTGCACTTCTCCACGACTCGCGTCGTGGTGGTCGGGCTGCCGGGATTTGAACCCGGGACCTCTGCGTCCCGAACGCAGCGCGCTACCAAGCTGCGCTACAGCCCGCAGCGAGTTGCCCCGCAGCCCGATAATCCTAGTCGCAGTGACGAGGTCGAACCAGCGCCCTACATGCCCTCGGCTTCGAACTCCTCGACCGGCTCGTGGTACTCGATCACGATCTGGCTGATCCGTCGTTTTTCCACCGACTGCACCTTGAAGCTCCAGTCGCCGTAGGTGTAGACGTCTCCGGCGGCCGGTATCTCGCCGGCGAGGTCAAGCACGAAGCCGGCGATGGTCACGTAGTCGCCCTCGGGGATCGAGACGCCGAGCTCCTCTTCGACGCGGTCGACGTGGGTCTGTCCGTCGACCAGCCAACGGTCCTCTCGGATGCGCACGATGGTCGGCTCCTCGTCGTCGTCGAATTCGTCGCTGAGGTCGCCGACCAGCTGCTCGAGGATGTCGCGGATCGACGCGACGCCCGCGACACCGCCGTGCTCGTCGAGCACGAGGGCGAAGGTCCGGCGCTGCGTGCGCATCTCACCGAGGCTCTCGAGCAGGTCCAGGGTCTCGGGCAGCATGAGCGGACGTCGGATCTTGCGGGCGATCTCGTTCGCGGTGGGCAGCGAGACGCCGATGGCACGCTTGGCGGTGGTGCTGCGGAACAGGTCGTTGACGAAGAGGACCCCGTCGACCTCGTCGAGGTCACCGTTCACCACGGGAAAGCAGGAGTGACCGGTGTCGCGCACCGCCTCGGCGACCGCCTCGGGCGTGACCGGGACCGTGAGGAAGACGACGTCGACGCGGGGCGTCATGACGTCGCGCAATTCGAGCTTGCTCAGCTGGTCGACGCGGGCGTGGATGGCCTGCGCTTCGGGCGAGCGCGGCCGGTCTTCGACGTGTCCGGTGATCCGAGCGCGGAGCCGCGCCAGGCCCGATGAGGGAGGTTGGGCGTCGCCCATCAGGCGCGGGCGCTGGTGGCGCGAACCGTCGCAGGTCGCAACGTCTCGTCCTCGTAGCCCTCCCCGCGAAGCAATGCCCGCACCGCGGCGCGCATCCGCTGGGGGTCGAGGGGCTTCACGATGAAGCCTTCGGCCCCGCTGCGGCGCGCGAGGAAGACGTCGGGCCGGCGGTCGAGCAGCATCAGGACCGCGACCGGTTCGGCGCCGCCGTAGGACTCGAGGTGGCGCAGTTCCAGGCAGATGGCCATCGCGCCCATGGAGGCGATCTGCAGGTCGGCGATCACCAGGTCGACGCCGCCGCCCTTGACCCGCTCGATGGTGTCGGGTCCGTTGGCGGCCTCCTCGATCACCAGGCCGGGACCTTCGAGCATGGCGCGCAGCTCCGCGCGCATGGCGGCCAGGTCGCTCGCCAGAAGAACTATTGCCACGCCGTTCAGCGTAGCGGACCTGATTTCACGCAGAAGTGGCCAATCGACGGCCCCGAAAGTTCGTCTTGCCCTCGGGGCTCCGGAGTGATTATCCTGCGGTGCTAGGTCGAACTGGGGGGAGAGACTGATGGCGATTACTCCATTGTCGTGGGCGGAGTTGGCGAGTTGTCGAGGTAGCGAAGGGTCGCTCTTTTTCTCGCCCGACACCAGCGAACGAAAAGAGGATCGCCTCGAACGCGAGCAGCTCGCCAAGCGCATCTGCAAGGGGTGCGCCGTGCGCGAGGAGTGCCTCGAAGCGGCGCTCGTGCGACACGAGCCCCACGGCATCTGGGGCGGCCTCAACGAGTCCGAGCGCCGAGGGCTAGCCCGGTACTGAGCGGCTCCAGCCCAACTGGGTGGGGCTCACCCGCGTCAAGACGATCAGCATCGCGAAGGTGACGATGTGCACCCCCGTGCAGTAGAGGCAGATGCTGTTGATGATCAACAGTTCGGCGCTGATCAGCCATAGGACGAAGCACATGCCGACGATGGCGAGCACGAATCGCACGACGTGCAGCCAGTAGGCCTTGGCGCGCCACGCCCACGGCGAGTTGAGCGCCGTCATCACCAGGTAGTCACCGAGACCGAGGAAGGCCACCGGCACGCCGAGGAATCGTGACTGGGCCGAGGTGGTGACCTTGGAGCAGTTGATGAGGCCGCTGTCGCTGCACACCAGCAACTGCTTGTCGAAGTGTATGACCGTGAGGTAGATCGAGAGCCCCAGGCCGATCAGGCTGAGCACGAACGTGGTGGCGACGGCCCAACGCGGAACGGCGTGGAGTTGACGGCTCACTTAGTCAGTCCCATGACCTTCTTCGCGGCCATCACGCCGCTGCTGGAGCAGACCTTGGACGGTTGGTTGTTCGTCAGGGTGCAGATGGCGGCCGTCTGGTAGTTGGCCGAGGAGATGATGGCCTGGGTGACCGGGTTCGACGCTTCGCTCAGGCCGGCCGCGATCTCGTCGCGCGAAAGGTTGGCCAGCGTCGCCGGCGTGTAGCTCGCCCCCGAGACGAGGAACTTGTTGCCGAAGGAAATGTAGGGGATCGACCCGTCGGACTGGGCCGAGAGGCCGGGGATGTACTTCGACGTGTCGTACTTCTTGAAGTTGGCCTGCTCCGCCTTGGTCGGCTTCTGGAGCGGGTAGTAGAAGTCGTTCTTGGCGTCGGAGATGTTGGTGAACTCCTCGACGGTCTTAAAGACCAGGTACTTGGACTTGTAGGAGGCCTTGAGGAACGTGAAGGTTGGCGTGCTGGGGAACTCATCGATCGAGGAGCTGGTCATGTCGCCCAGGTTCGAGAAGGTCCCGAAACGGCTGAGCGCGATGATCGTGGTCCAGCGCTGCGCCGCGCAGAAGGGGCAGTACTCGGCGCCCACGTAGAGCACCTCGGGCAGCGTGGCGCCCGAGGCCGACGTCGCCGTGAGGGCCGGCTGCCCCTTGACCACCCCGGGCGGCGTCACCTGCGCCACGGGCGACGTGACGCCGACCTCGTTGAAGACCGAGGCCGGCACGTCCGTGAGCTGTTTGACAACCGCGGGACTGGCCGCCTGGAAGCCCGAACTGCCGCCGGTCGAGGGCGATCCGCTGGTGACCTTGATGATCACCAGACCCACGACGACTACGATGACCAGACCAACCGCGAGCCAGGTGAAGAGGCCGGCCGGACGGCCGCCCCGGGAGGGACCCTTGGCCTGTGGTGGGGGACGCCTCGGCGGCTGCGCCCCCTTGGACGTTTGCGGCCCCTTCGTCGACGTGGTCGGTCTCTTCGATACGGGTGCTTTCGCCACGATGCTCCTTGGGCCGCTAGGCCATCCAACTTAGTGGACGCCGGTCATCTGCCAAGAATTTTGCAGGAACTCTTAGGTAGTTTTGACCATGAGCGAGATCCCGACGCCCCGTCCGGCCGCCACGGTGCTGGCGCTGCGCGACGGTTCGGACGGTTTCGAAGTCCTCATGCTTCGCCGCAACCTCGACAGTGATTTCGTCGGTGGGGCGTACGTCTTCCCCGGGGGCGCCGTCGACACCAGCGACGTCGGCGCGGTGTCGGACCTCGTGATAGGCCCGGGTGACGCAGAGGTGTCGCGGCGCCTCGGCGTCGAATCGGGCGGCCTCGCGTACTACGTGGCCTGTTTGCGCGAGCTGTTCGAAGAGGCCGGGCTGCTGATCGCCTGCGACGCAGAAGGCCGGCCAGTGGAGCTCGGCGACGGCGCCAGCGCGCAACGCATGGCGCACTACCGCCGAGGCGTCAACGACGGATCGATTGGTTTCCTCGAGATGATGCAGCGCGAGGGCCTGCACCTCGACCTGCGCGGATTGGCCTACCTCGCCCATTGGGTGACCCCGGTCGGTCCGCCGCGGCGCTACGACACCCGGTTCTTCGTGGCGCTCGCGCCGCGCGATCAGACGGCGGCTCACGACAACGCCGAGACGGTCGAGGACGTCTGGCTGCGCCCGGCCGAGGCGCTGGCCCAGCATCGTCGCGGAGCCTTCGAGATGATCTTTCCGACCATCGTCACCCTCGAGTCGGTCGCCCACTTCATGACGTCGCGCGAGGTGTTGGAGTACGCCAACGCGCTCGACAACATCACGCGCGTCGAACCGCGCATCGTGGTGCGGGACTCGCACCCGGTCATCGTGGTGCCCGGTGACGAGGGCTACGACGACTGAGAGCCGCTCAACGCGCGCTCGATCGAGTCGAGCAGTCGCGCGGTGCAGCCCTGAGCGCCGACGGGCGGGGCCACGTCGTCGAGGATGCGTCGGGCCAACTGGTGAAAGGCGCCGTCGCTCGCTTCGTTGAGCA